>NZ_JBEHVX010000049.1:0-16865 GCF_040227455.1 Catenibacterium sp. RTP21428st1_D7_RTP21428_210409
TTCAGCTTCATGAACGCCGTTTAATCGGTGCTTATGAAATTTAATTTTCACTGACCTGTGGTTTGTGGGTATTCAAAAAAACTATTCATATTGTAAAAGATTGTTTTATCTTTCACATGTTTAATATACCCAGCTTTTGTGAACTCTATGCAACTTTTTTGTGTCAAACATGTAAAGAATTATTGTGAATTATGTGATGATAATCTCAAGTTTTTATTCACATACTTTAGATGGAGGTGATTTTGTGTCTTTACTTTATAAAGAAGTAGATGATTTTGAAGCTTATGCTTATCATCAAAAACAATTTAAGAAAGTCACAAAGAAGGATTTACTAGGAAAATGGACTTTATTTTTCTTTTATCCTGCTGACTTTACTTTTGTCTGTCCTACTGAATTAGAAGATCTACAAGAAAAATATCAAGAATTTAAGAAAGTGAACTGTGAAATTTATGCCATTTCTACAGATACCCATTTTGCTCATAAGACATGGCATGATATTTCTAAAAACATTTCTAAAATAGAATATCCAATGATTGTCGATCCTACACATTCACTTACCTATGATTTTGATGTCTTTGATGAAAATGATGGTTTAGCTCAAAGAGGAAGTTTTATTATTGATCCTGAAGGTAAAATCGTTGTCTATGAAGTCAATGCTGGAAATGTTGATAGAAATGCTGATGAACTTTTAAGACGTTTATATGCCTGTCAATTTGTATATGAACATGGAGATAATGTTTGTCCTGCTAAATGGAAATTAGGTGAAAAGACAATTCAAACAACTATTGAAAATATTGGTAAATAGAAAATGACTGTTTTTTAACAGTCATTTTCTATATCTTAGTATTCTAAAAGCTTATTGGTTAATTCATTCATTGCTTGAATTACTTGTGTAAACTCTTCATTTAAATATACTTCTTGATTTTTGATTTCTTCTTGATAAATATTAATTTCTTCTGCAAAATCAGGATATTCTTGTTCTGCCTTTTCAAAGATTCCTAATAAAGCAGGATATGTTTTAGCAAATTTAAATTGTCTATTTGTTGTCCAAAATACATTATTTGGATTTGTTTCTTCACTTAATCTTCTTTGTGCTCTTAAGTTTGATTCTACAGAGAAATCATAAAAACCATATTCAGATCCACCATTTATATGCCAAGCTAAATCTAAAGCTCCATCTTTATCATTAGAAATATTACCTTTTTCTAATGCTTGAATAATATCATTGAATAATTCAATATTTTCTTGATATTGTGCAAATGATGTTGTAATCGTAGAAGATAATTCAATACCAATAAAATGATCTTGAATATACTTAAAAGCTTCATGAAGCTTAAGATTTAATTCTCTTCCTTCTAAAATGGACCCTGTAAAAAGGACACGATAAAAAAGGATATTTATTTCGTGACCCTGTTTTACAGGGTTTTTATTTTGCGTAGTATAATGATTATAGAATGGTGGTGTTATTATGGGAGTAAATTATTTTAGTGATAAACAAGTAAAGGAACTCGAAAAGAATCCATATGTAAAGAAAGTATCTATCAAAAGCATAACCTATTCAGAAGAATTCAAAGAACTCTTTTGGATTGATTTACAGAAAGGCATGATGCCTGGAAACATATTTAGAAAGTATGGATTTGATCCTCATATGTTAGGGTCTAGTCGAACTCTCATGTTCACAAATCGTGTAAGGAAAGAAGCAGCAAGAGAAGAAGGATTCAAGGATACCAGAGGCACAAAATCCGGAAGACCTTCTACAAAGAATTTTACCATTGAGGAACAGCTAGAAAGGCTTAAGCAGAAAAATAAAATTCTCCAGCAGGAGAACGATTTTTTAAAAAGAGTGAGATTTATCAACAGAAAGCAAATCTCAAAACTGCAGAAGGACAAACAATAAGAGAAAAATATAAACTAATAGATAGAACTCTTGAATCACCTAGAAATAAACTGAGTGTCACAGCATTATGTGATACTGCAGGTGTTTCAAGAAGTGGGTTCTATTCATGGAAGAAACGAAAAAGTTTCATAAGCGAAAAAGAAGAGCAAGACCGTAAGGATTTTGAACTGATTTTAGAAGCATACAAGTTTAAAGGATATGACAAAGGCAGACGTGGTATTCATATGCGTCTTCTTCACATGGGCATTGTGATGAATCATAAAAAGATTTCAAGACCGATGAAGAAATACGGTCTATTCTGCCCAATAAGAAAAGCCAATCCTGCAAGAAGAATGGCTAAGGCAATGAAAACATCAAATTATGCAGATAATATTCTAAACAGACACTTCGAGGAGTACGGTCCTGGATATGTGCTTGAAACAGACATTACTTATCTATTCTACGGTCATAAAAGATCTAAAGCCTATCTATCAGTGGTAAAGGATGGCTTCACAAAGCAGATTCTTGCATATGTATTATCACCGTCTTTAGAAGTAGACTTTGTCCTGGAGACAATAAATCAGCTTTACAGTAAACATAAGCATAATATTCATACTGATGCTCTGATACACAGTGATCAGGGTGTGCATTATACAAGTGTCAAGTTTATTGACTTACTTAAGAGCCTGGAAATCAGACAGTCAATGTCAAGAAGAGGAAACTGCTGGGACAACGCTCCCCAGGAATCCTTCTTCGGACATATGAACGATGAGATGGGCAGATATATAGAGAATGCCGGCTCATACGAAGAACTGAAGGAAATAATAGATTCCTATATGGTTTATTACAACAATGATCGTTATCAGTACAATCTAGCCATGCTTTCACCAAATGAATACTTAGAATATTACATGACTGGTGAGTACCCACTCAACCATATCGCAAAGGATCCTGATGAATATAAGGAAAAATTCAGACAGGTAAGAAATAATCTTGATAGAAACTCAACGCTCGAGAAATTAGTAGCTATCCTTCAAAGAATAACTCATTTCAAACAGTCCATCAGGTAATCTGCGTAGATGACTTCTGATTATATCTATATCATTATGACTTAATGATGCAAAGCCAAAATCATCCATCTTGGTGAATATAACAGTGCCATTAAAATAACCGTCAGCGTCATCTGGAAAAGATCTGTAAACAATAGTATGATCAGTATCATATACACTTAAATCCTTTACAAGAAGATAGACTGATGGATCATCATCAAATATATAATCACGGTAGTCAAATACACCAAGTTCATTTCTTATGACTTCCTTCATTCTATCTGTTTCCAATACACATAAAACTCCATCTTTAATAATTACATATTTATATAGTTTACACATAAAAATATCCTCCTGGTTAATTACACCTAGAGGATATCTTTATTTCTAATCATTTTTAAGCGCCTTTTTATTTAATGTCCTTGACACGGGGGGGCCACATTACATCTTATTTTCTCCAAGATTTTTCTACTTCGTATCCTTCTTCTTTTAACATTCCTCTTAATTGGTCAACACGCCATTCAGCACCGTCACCATAGATTGTTAGTGTAGCTAAAGTTTCATCGATTTCTTTCATTTCTTCATCAGTTAAAACAATATTGCATGCTTCTAAGTTTGAATCAATGAATTCTTGTTTGTACATACCAGGAATTGGAATCATCATATCATATTTAGCCATTACCCATGCTAAAGCTAATTGTGCATATGTACATCCTTTTTTAGTTGAAAATTTTTCTAACATTTCAAATAATGGTTGATTTTTTTCTAAGTTTTCTTCTGTAAACCAAGAGAATGTTCTATGAATATCATCATTCTTGAATTCTAATTTCATACCTGGTCTATAAGCACCAGTTAATAAACCTGAAGCTAAAGGCATATAAGGAGTCATAGCAATTCCTAATTCTTTACATGCTTGTAAAGAACCGTCAGTTTCAATATTTCTAACAACCATAGAAAATTCATTTTCTACGATCGCTACTGGACATACAGCATGTGCTTTTCTGATTTGATCTTCTCTTGCTCTTGACATAGCCCAAGCCTTAATTTTACCTTTTTCAATCAAATTTTTCATAGCTTCTGCATATGTTTCAATTGGTAAATCATCAGGAACTCTGTGCATCATATAGATATCAATATAATCAGTTCCTAATCGTTTTAATGAAGCATCACATCTTGCTTCAATTTGTTGAGCAACTGTACCATTAGCTGGATCATTTACAGGTGCTACCTCTGGATTGAACTTAGTTAAGATTTGTACTTCTGATCGAATTGGTGCTAAAGCTTCACCTACTAAGATTTCATTATGGCCATTAGCGTATACATCAGCTGTATCATATAATGTAACACCCATTTCATGAGCCTTACGCATCATGGAAATACATTCTTCTCTAGGAGCTGGATCACCGTGCGCATGAGAGAATCCCATACATCCCATTCCCATTACTCCAATTTCCATACCTTGAACATTAACTTTTCTCATCATAACTCCTTCTTTCTTATCATTATTCCGGTATACCGGTGTATCTATATCTATAATAACTCAATATTTTTTTTAAAAGTCAATAAATAAATACTATATTCAACAAATCTCATCATGTAAAAAATGCTTATGTAACCTTCTTACGAATACTATTTCTTGTAATACATATTGACATGAAAAAGGCCATGATTTCTAAATGTAATGTATATGAAGATCATAATCTAGTCTTTGCAGGTAATACTACTAATTACATTAATCGTCATACTGCATCATCTAGATTAGCTTCAATAAAAAAGGAACAGACTATGAATCTATATCTGTTCACTTCTTACGTCACGCTAATGCGACTTTATTATTAATGAATGATGTCGATCTAAAAATTGTATCTGCTCATCTTGGTCATAGTGATATCAATATAACCGCTGATACCTATACAGACGTATTACATGCTCGTCAGAAATTCGTTGCTGACTTAGTTGACCTCAATTTAGAGGATGAAAACGACAAATAATACGCACTTCTCCGTTAAAAATCACGTATAAAACGCTATTTCGCAAAAAAAACCTCGATTTTATCGAGGTTTTTCCTTCATTTTAACTATTCACCAACGTATGGTAATAAAGCCATCTGTCTTGCTCTCTTGATTGCTCTAGCAAGTTTTCTCTGATACTTAGCGCTTGTACCAGTTACACGTCTTGGGATGATTTTACCGTTAGCTGAGATAAATCTCTTTAAAAGTTCAACATCTTTATAATCGATGTAATCAATCTTGTTTTTAGTGAAGTAGCAAACTTTTCTTCTACCCATTCTCTGTCTTCTGAAAGCCATTGTTGTTTCCTCCTGTTAGAATTGAATATCGTCATCCATGATATCATATGAATTCACTGAATCATCAAAATCTTTATCTAGATCCACTGTCTTCATATCATAGAAGTCATTGTTGTTTTGTCTAGGCTGCTGAGTCATTGTAGGCTGCTGCATCATAGGTGCACTCTGCTGAGCTCTTTCTCTCTGTGCTCTTGTTTCCAAGAACTGAACTGAATCAGCCACAACCTCTGTTACATAAACTCTCTGGCCTTGATTGTTGTCGTAACTACGAGTCTGTATACGACCGTCGACTGACACAAGTGAACCCTTGCTGCAGTACTGTGCAACATTTTCAGCAGGTTTTCTCCATACAACACAGTTGATGAAATCAGCTTCCTGACCATCTCTTGTTGAGAAGTTACGATCAACTGCTAAAGTAAAACTTGTTACAGCTGTACTATTACCTGTTCTTCTTAATTCAGGATCTCTTGTAAGTCTTCCGACTAATGCGACACGGTTAAGCATTCGCCCTCACCTCTTCTTAGTCTCTTCTTAAAGTTAAGTGACGTAATACGCTTGGGTTGATACGTGATAAACGTTCGAATTCAGCGATTGCTTCTGGAGTTGTATGAGTGTCGATTACTACATATAATCCCTTAGTATAATCTTTGATTTCGTAAGCCAATTCACGTAAGCCTAACTTTTCAGTGTCAACGTTATCAACAACACCTTCACCTTCAGTTAAGATTGCTTTAAAACCATCTAATACTGCATTCTTAGCATCATCTTCTAAATCAGGTTTTAAAATCATCATAATTTCATACTTGTTCATTTTTTTACCTCCTCTGGTCTTGACGGTCTAGAATACTTCTAGACAGGCAGTAATATTTTACATGCTCGTTCATACTATCACAAGAAAATCAAAAAAGCAATGATAAATCGAAGTTTTTTAACTATTTTAGATCTTCTTTCGTAGTGATTTTAATATTGTCATAATCACCTTCTACAACATAGACATCTTTACCCTGTAATTCCAACATAGATGCATCATCTGTTGCCTGAATATTATTTTCAATGGCTTCTTTATAAGCATTTCTAATAAGTACTGTATCAAAAGCCTGTGGTGTCTGTGCCTGCATCAGTTCAGATCTAATAAGTGTTTCTACTACCTTACCGTCCTTGACACGCTTGATTGTATCTTTACATGGTACCATTGCAAGAACTGCCTTATATTCTTCCATACCTACTACCAAACGGTCTAGAAGGTCTTTTTTCACAAAAGGTCTTGCGCCATCATGAATCATTACATAATCACTTGTGACATGTTTTAATCCTTCATAAACAGAATCCTGTCTTTCTTTTCCACCTTCTACAAACTTCATACATTTCTTATTTAATAGTTTCTTGAAATGTGACTGTTCTTCTTTTTTACATACAATAATGATTTCTTCACATCTCTTATCATGTAAAAAGACATTCACTGTCTTTTCATATACAGTCTCTCCCTGTAATTGATAGAACATCTTGTTGTAACCAAGACCTGTCCTCTTACCACTTCCTGCACATAATATAATTGCGCCATACATCATGAATCACCTCTATATCATTATATATAAAAAAAACGTAAATTACTTTACGTTTTTCTCTAGTCTTGCAAATAAAACACTACGTGATGGCGTATCATGCGCATAACAAGTAGATAAAAGCAGTAATGGTGCTGTATTTTGTGTATCTACATCTCTTGATTGTTTAGCGGATGATTTCGCATTAGCCACATAACTTGCATAATCAATATCCTTCAAGTAATAATCACTTGTTGCATCAATGATCTTAGTACTATAGATAGAATATACATTAATGCTGCCATCTGGTAAATAAATATATACTTCTGGATGATTATTAAAATAATCCTGATCTGTAAACTTCTTAATATTCGCAAACATTGAACCATTCTTCATATTATGACCATAAATAATTGTATTACTATCAGTCAAAGAAGAATTATTATCTTCATCTAAGAAAATACTGCCTGCAAATGAATACTTCTTCTCATAGTTTGTATGAATATATGTATCATTTGTTTTTCCTTTTAATAAAGCATAATCAATGTTTGTATTAGGAATATAGATCCATCCTACGATATCTTCATTAATACTCTTTAGTTGGTTAAAATCAACTTTTCTATCCAGTGGTGAATCCTGCTTCACTTCAGTGACGACTTCTTCTTGTAGCTTCTTGTTGTCAGAGTTGACCTTATGATATTTATATCCAATGTTCGCAAGATTACCTGCACTATATAGAAAGACAGCTAAACATACTACAAGAAGAATACGTCTAATGATTTTCATTATACGTTAAACTTGAAGAACATGATATCACCATCAAGTCCTTTATAAGTTTTTCCTTCCTGTCTGATCTTACCAGCTTCTTTTAAAGCCACTTCACTCTTATACTGCATCATATCATCATAAGTATAAGTTTCAGCTTTAATGAAACCTTTCTGGAAGTCTGTATGAATAATACCGGCCATTTCTGGTGCTGTCATACCATTAGTAAATGTCCATGCACGGCATTCATCAGGTCCTACAGTAAAGAAAGTCTTTAAGTCTAATAAAGCATATGTTTCTTTAATAAGCTTATCTAAACCACTTTCCTTGATTCCTAAATCATCCATGAAGATAGCTTTATCTTCTGCATCTAATGCAGCTAATTCACTTTCAATTTTAGCGCAGATAGGAACAACATCGCATCCTTCTTTTGCAGCATATTCTTTTAAAGTAATATAGTATGGGTTTGAATTTGGATCTTCGATATCTTCTTCACCCATATTTGCTACATAGATCATAGGCTTAGTAGTTAATAAGTTGAACTGTTTTACATAAACCATTTCTTCCTCATTAAAAGTAAGCGTACGAGCCATCTTACCAGCTTCTAATACTTCTTTTAATGGTGCTAATACTTCCATTTCAGCTTTAGCTTCTTTATCACCAGTCTGAGCTTTCTTTTCAATCTTACCAATTCTCTTGTCAACTGTTTCTAAGTCAGCCATTACAAGTTCAAGATTGATTGTTTCAACATCACGTACTGGATCTACTGAACCATCAACGTGAGTAATATCCTTATCTCTAAAACATCTTACTACTTCACATATTGCATCTGTTTCTCTGATGTTAGCTAAGAATTTATTTCCTAAACCTTCACCTCTAGATGCACCTTTTACAAGGCCGGCAATATCTGTAAATTCAAATGTAGTATAGATAGTCTTCTTTGGATTAAAGATTGCAGCAAGATCATCTAATCTATGATCTGGTACTTCAACAACACCTACGTTAGGATCAATTGTTGCGAATGGGTAGTTGGCTGCTTCTACCTGTGCGTTTGTGATTGCATTAAATAATGTAGATTTACCAACGTTTGGTAAACCAACGATTCCTGCAGTTAATGACATAATTTATATTCACTCCTTTTAATCTACATTATTTTATTATAACTAACATCAAAATGCAATGAATGAATGGTATAATGGGGAAGGTGATAGAATGAATAATATATATGAAAGACTCAATCAATTTTTATGGTCTCATCCTACTTATAAAAAAGTGGTAGGATTTCTTACAATCGCATTAAAATATATCATGATGGCTTCTTATGTGATGTTATTAATTGGTTTCTATATAACTCATGATGATTATCTCATTTATGCAATTATTAAACCTTGTGCTGCATTTCTTATTGTGACAGTGATTAGAAAACTAATTAATCAATCACGTCCCTATGACTACTTAGAAGTCACTCCACTCTTTGAACATCGTGAAGGATGTTCTTTCCCTTCTAGACATGCTGCAAGTGCATTTATTATCGCATTTACTGCGATTCATTTTGATTTATATATTGGTATAGTGATGCTTATATTCGCATTTTTAACTGCCATTACAAGGGTTTTAAGTGGTCTTCATCATATCAGTGATGTGACTGCTGGTATGGTGCTCAGTCTTATTATTGAACTTTTATAGAATACATAACTATTACACAGAGAAATGTGTATAATGGTATCCGATAAAGGAGATGTGATTATGAAAAAGATAAATATTGCGATAGCTTTCATGCTTCTCATCAGTCTTGTTTATAGTCCTGTACATGCTGATGAAGTAAAAGAGGTTTATCTGACTTTTGATGATGGACCTTCTCATAACACACCTCAAGTATTAGATATTCTCGATAAATATAATGTGAAAGCGACATTCTTTGTGACTGGTGAAAATGCCCGTTACCAGAGCTATATTCGTACAGCTTATTTAAAAGGACATGCCATTGGTGCACATAGCTATACACATAAGTATAGTATTTATCAAAGTGAAGAAACTTATTTTGAGGATTTAGGTAATATTGAGAAAATCATCAAAGAACAAACAGGACGTACCAGCAAATTGATCCGTTTCCCTGGAGGAAGTTCAAATACGGTATCAAGACATTATTCACAGGGAATTATGGCTAAGGTTGCACAAGTTGTAGAAAAGAAAGGCTATAAGTACTATGACTGGAATGTATCTTCTAATGATGCGACAAGACGTTCAGTAAATCCTGCACGTATTATTGAAAGTTCTAAGTCAAGACTACCACGTGTCTGTATTTTAATGCATGATACAGCCACTAAAACAACTACAGTACAGGCATTACCTGCAATTATTGAATACTATCAAGCAAATGGATATACTTTTAAAACATTAGAACATACTGACTTTGTCAGTCATCAACGTATCAACAACTAACGAGAGGCATAATGCCTCTCGTTTTTGTGTAAATAAAAAAAGGATAACTGGAGGGGCGGTCGAACCATTTCTAAGAATGGGCATCCCTCATCCGCCATATATCTAATTAGATATACGCCGTGTTAGACGAGACCGATTTTTCTACATCAGTTATCCTTTTCTAAGTCAATTAAATCATTTTTTTAATGAAGTCAAGTTATTCACTTTCTTTATGTTCAATTACTTTTTTTAATCTCTTTTCAAAATCTCTTCGTGAAAACATGATAATTGCACCGCAACCCATGCATTTCACTTTAATGTCCGCACCCATTCTTACGATTTCCCATTGTGTGGATTTCTTACATGGATGAGGCTTTTTCATTTCAATAATATCATGTAATCCGTATTCCATCATCATTCTCCTAATCTTTTAATAATATCTCTTGCAACTAAGATTCCATTAGCACCTGCCTGAGCAAGTCCACGTGTTAAACCTGCACCATCACCGGCAACATATAAACCATCTACAAGAGTTTCAAATCCTTCTCTTACCTTTGGTCTTGCACTATAGAATTTAGCTTCTACACCATAAAGTAATGTATGTTCATTCGCAATACCTGGTGTTACGTGATCTAATGCTTCAATCATTTCTACGATTGATTTCATTGTATTGTATGGTAATACAAGACCTAAATCACCTGGAACAGCTTCTGGTAATGTAGGCACTGTATAACCTTCTTTTAAACGCTTTTCAGTTGTTCTTCTACCCTTTTTGATATCTCCATATCTCTGTACGATGATAGAACCATTTGATAGTTTGTTTGCTAGTTGAGCCACCTGATGGGCAAATTCATTAGGCTGGTTAAATGGTTCAGAGAATACATGAGATACTAATAATGCAAAGTTAGTATTGTCAGATCCTAATTTAGGATCATGATAAGCATGTCCATTGGCCATCATTGTCCCTTCATGGTTTTCTATTACAACATGTCCACTAGGGTTTGAACAAAATGTTCTTACTCTTGTACCTACAGATGTGTTATAGATGAACTTTCCTTCATATAAGTTCTTATTGATTTCATCCATAACGATATTAGATGTTTCTACACGTACACCAATATCTACCTGGTTGTTATAAAGATCTAAGCCATGTTTCTTAAAGATAGCATTTAGCCATGTCGCACCATCTCTACCTGGTGCAAGTAATACTTTAGATGCTGTAATGATATCACCCTTTGCAAGCTTGATACCCTTGATTGTATTATCTTCTACAATAATATCTTCTACTTCTGTATTAAACTGGATATCAATATGTTCCTTTAATGTTTCCTGCATTTCAGTCATGATACGTAAGTTTTCTTCTGTACCTAAATGTCTGACCTTAGCACGTAATAACTTTAAACCTACTGCATAGCCTCTGTGTTCGATTTCTTTTACTTTGTCTGTAGTTGGGTCAGTAATATCTTTAGTTGCCCCATGCTTTAAATATAAGCTATCTACATAACGAATTACATCTTCTACTTCATTTGCTGGAAGATAATCAGTAAGCCATCCACCAAATTCACTTGTAATATTAAACTTACCATCAGAATAAGCACCAGCACCACCAAATCCACATGTAATAGAACATGCTGGTAAACAACCTGGTTCATTATCTTTAATTACTGGACACTGTTTGATCTTCTTATCTTTGATAGGACAATGTCTTGCAGTCACTGCTCTTCCTTTATCAATTAATAATACTGATAAGTTAGGATTCTTTAATACGAATTCATAACTTGCCATAATTCCTGCTGGACCAGCTCCTACTACAATTACATCATAATTTTCTCTCATATATACCTCACTTCTTTACCATTCAATAATACCATTCTTTCGACATAAAGAAAAGGTAGTAAAACCACTACCTTTAATCTTCAAATAAGCATGCACCATTTGTTTCAATGACATGTTTGTAATAATCAAATGATTTCTTCTTATAACGTTTATAAGTACCATTACCTAGATCATCACAATCTACATAGATGAAACCATAACGTTTAGACATCTGTTTTGTAGATTCAGAAACAATATCAATACATCCCCAAGATGTATAACCCATGAGGTCTACACCATCTTCTACAATCGCATTATACATTTCTTTAAAGTGTGCATCGAAGTAATCAATTCTATACTGATCATCTACAGTACCATTCACTAATTCATCCTTAGCACCTAAACCATTTTCTACTACAAATAATGGCTTTCTATAACGGTCATATAAGTCTACTAAAGATATTCTTAAACCAATAGGGTCAATCTGCCATCCCCAGTCAGATGATGGAATATATGGGTTCTTAATAGCCACATTAGTATTAGCTGCAGTCTTCTTTAAACCGTTGTCATCTTTTGCAACACAGCTAGATGAATAATAAGAGAATGAAACGAAATCAACTGGATATTCTTTCATAATTTTTAAGTCATCTGGTTCCATCTTGATATTGATGCCTTCATTCTTGAATTTAGATAATAAGTATGCTGGATATTCACCAAATACCTGTGTATCACTATAACAATATGTACTTCTCATATCCTGTTGTGCCTGTAAAACATCTTCAGGTTTACATGTATATGGGTAGTAAGTAAGCTTTGTTAACATACAACCTACTTTAGCATCAGGTCTTGCTTCATGTACGATCTTAGTTGCAAGTGCACTGGCTACAAACTGATGATGCATTGCCTGGAAGATCACTTCATTAAAGTTCTTACCTGGGAAACGATCTTTAATAAGTGCACCTGTAGTATATGGGTGTCTGATCATAGAGTCTACTTCATTAAAAGTAAGCCAGTATTTTACTTTATCCTTATATCTATCTACAATCACTTCACAATAACGTACAAACATTTCAATGACTTCTCTTGAATACCATCCATCATAATTTAATACAAGATTAATAGGTGGTTCATAGTGAGAAATAGTGACTAATGGTTCAATACCATATTTTAAACATTCATCAAATACATCGTCATAAAACTTTAAACCTTCTTCATTAGGTGTTGCATCATCTGCGTTAGGGAAGATTCTTGCCCAGGCAATAGATAAACGGAATACTTTAAAACCCATTTCTGCAAATAGCTTAATGTCTTCTTTATAGTGGTGATATCCATCTGCACCATGTCTTTTTGGATAGTATACTTCATCCTGTGTTTTTAATGCTTCTTCGATGTCAGCTGTAGTGACTTCGTTTTGTTTCTTATAGTCCTGTACATCTACATCTAAATGACTTCTAGCACAGTCTGAGACAGTGATACCTTTACCGCCTTCATTCCATCCACCTTCGTACTGATTGGCAGCAACAGCACCGCCCCATAAAAATCCTTCTGGAAATTGTTTCATATTGTGTGTCCTCTTCTTTCATATTTATTATACATAGAATATAAATTAAACATTGAGATTTCCCAGAAATGAAAAAAGAACAGTTTCCTGTTCTTTAGATATCTTCTATAACACCCATGATTTCTAGAATACGATTTAGGTCTTCTGTATCAGAATACTTAAGAGTAATTGTTTTTTCTTCTACCTTTACTTTAGTACGGAACTTCTTTCTTAATAAATCTTCTGCATAAGTATAGGTCGTATTTTTTTCTTTCTTAGGCGCATTTTTACGCTTCTGAGCAAGTTTATATCCTCTAACGATATCTTCTACCTGACGTACAGAAAGTTTCTCTTTAATAGCACGATTCGCAATTTTAAGAGCTGTTTCATCATCTAAACCTACTAATGGTCTAACATGTCCCATAGAAAGAATACCTTCTAGAATATACTGCTGAAGTTTCTCATTGATATTAAGAAGTCTTAAAGTATTAGTGACATGAGTTCTTGATTTTCCAATACGTCCAGCTAGTTCTTCCTGAGTCAGATTCATCTTATCCATCATAGCTTTATAAGCCTGTGCTTCTTCAATCGCATTTAAGTCTTCTCTCTGAATGTTTTCAAGAAGCGCAATTTCCATCATCTGATCATCAGTGAAGTCTACGATAATTGCAGGAACTTCTTTTAACCCTGCAATATTAGCTCCTCTAAATCTTCTTTCACCAGCTACAATATCATAACCATGAATAGACTTCTTTAATAGAATTGGCTGTAGAATACCATGTTCCTTAATAGACTGAGCCAATTCATTCAACTTATCCTGATCAAAATGTTTTCTAGGCTGATAAGGATTAGGTCTGATTAAATCAATAGAAACTTTTTCTTGAGTGAATTCATTAGAATTACTTTCAATCGCAGAAATCATTGATTGAAGATCTCCACCGGTAGATGTTGTATCAAAGATTGCATCTAATCCTTTACTTAAACGTTTTTTCTTATCTGCCATTTCTACTCACCACCTCTTTCGCAAGTCGTGCGTAAGACTTCGCACCTTCACTACGTGAATCATAATCAAAGATTGAAAGACCTGCAGAAGGTGCTTCTGAGAGCTTTACATTTCTAGGAATAACTGTTTTATAAACCTTATCCTTAAAGTATTTACGTACTTCCTGTGTCACTTCTACACCTAAATTAGTACGTGAATCAAGCATAGTCAATAATACACCTTCAATTGTGAGATTACGGTTAAATACTGACTGTGTTAATAAAATAGTATTTAATAATTGTGTTAAACCTTCTAGCGCATAATATTCACACTGTACTGGTATTAAGACACTATCTGCAGCTGTAAGAGCGTTTGTGTTTAATAAACCTAAAGCTGGTGGACAATCAATAATAATATAATCATATTGATCTCTAACACTATCCATTGCTTTTCTTAAACGTTTTTCTCTTCCCTTTGGTACAGCTGATAGTTGTACTTCTACACCCGCTAAGTCAATACTAGCAGGTGCCACATCTAGATGTGAGATTTCACTATGTTTGATGATTGATTCAATGGGTACTTCATCAATAAGTACGTCATAAGTTGTTTTTTCTAAACTAGAACGATCGATTCCAATACCCTGCGTCGCATTAGACTGAGCGTCCATATCTACAAGTAATACTTTCTTCTTCATAAGTGCGAGTGCTGCACATAAATTAATACTAGTGGTTGTTTTTCCTACACCACCTTTTTGGTTTGTAATTGCGATTACTTTGCCCATCACATAACCTCCTTATTCGCATTCTTAATTATAGCATAAAACTCTTTAAACAAAACAAAAAGAATGAGAAGGTATTCACCTTCTCACTATTTTAGTGTACCGATACGTTCTCCCATAAGAACACGTACTTCATCTTCATTTTTAGAAATGTTGAGAATATCCTCATCAATATCTACAATATCTTTTTTTATAAATAAGACAACTGTACTGCCACCAAATTCAAAATAGCCTTTTTCTTCACCACGTTTAAAGGTTTTCTTATTTAAGTTAGTAATTTTACCAACCATCATAGCCCCTACTTCCATCTGAACTACGTCACCAAAGTGTTTTGTATGAAGAACTGTATAAGAACGGCTATTAGTCTTATAGATAGGATAATAATCACTTGCGATAGGATTGACTGTATGGAAAACACCTTTAATAAAGTGATCTTTGTCAGCTGTTCCATCATCAATGAAATGATAGTGATGATAATCATCTACTGTAAGTCTAAATACAAGACATAGACCACCTCTATATTCATCTGCAAGTGAAGGACTCATTAATAAGTCTTCAATTGTATAAACTGAATTCTTAATTTTAAGCTGTAATGTATCCTCAATAGGATAAACAGTGAGTTTACTATCACAAGGCGCAATAAGAACTTTTTCATCCATATCGATATGTCTTACACCATCTTTAATAGTACGTGTAAAGAAATCGTTATAAGAATGATAATCTTGTGATTCATATAGATTCATATCAATATTGTTTTTTTCTACAAAAGAATTGATTTGTCCTTTAGAGAGAGAAGAATTCATAAAAGCACCACCAAGTTCTGTAATAACAGGCTGAGTGAGTACTTTTAGTAAGCATCTTCCTGCAAGTGATCCATATAATTTCTCTAAGAAGAGATCCTGTGACTGATCATATTCTAATTTTTCACCATTACGTTTGAATATTGCCATACTAGATTAAAACAACACCTTTAATAATTAAAACGATTAATAAAATAATACCAAAGCCAATAAGACCTAGGACCCCCTTAAAATCAGGCTTGATTACTTTGATATTAGCTACGAATAGAATACCTACAACTAGTAGTCCAATTAAATAAACAAACTGAACTTGAGGTACTTTAAGCCATACTGTTAAACAGTAAATCATTGGAAAAATTAGAGAAGAAGATGTAACAGGTAATCCCTGGTAATATTTTCTTTTTTCAGTAGTCTGCTGCTGTCTCATATCTTCCATAACATTAAAATATCCTAGTCGAATAACAGCACCAAGAATATATATAATAAAGATGATCAAACAAGGGAAACTATTGAATCCCATTGAGTAGGCAATGATTGCAGGATAAACGCCAAAACTGATTAAGTCTACAAGAGAATCAATCTGAATACCAAACTTCTTTTCTTCTTCTGTTCTGTCCTTTTTTGAACGTGCAACGATACCATCGAAAGAATCAAAAAAGCCACAAAGCATAAGACAGAATAATGCCAAAACATAATTGTGTTCAAATGCGAAATGTGTTCCTACAATCGCACTAATCAAACTACAATATGTTAGAATGACTGTATAGTTGTAATAACCAATCATACAATTCACCTTTCCTTCTTTTTTATAATCGGGTTCATTATAGCATGAATGCATATTGAATGATAGATATTTAACTTCTTTCTGTAAATAAAAAATAGCCTATTCAAGGCTATTTTCTCGTTTTTAATAATAAAAAAAGGACCTGGCAGCTTGCTATTGTCGCGTCTTCACACTATCGTCGCCGTTATGATGCTTAACTTCCGTGT
>NZ_JBEHVX010000050.1:0-16842 GCF_040227455.1 Catenibacterium sp. RTP21428st1_D7_RTP21428_210409
CCATCATCTAAGACATGTCATTGCTGTAAAAGTATCAAGAAAGATTTAAAGCTTTCAGATAGAATTTTCAGATGTGATTGTGGTTATATCGAAGACAGAGATTTCAATGCCGCACTTAATCTGAGAGATGCTACGACTTACGAAGTTGCATAAATGAACGCAAACGTAAGTATGTACCGAAGGCTAGTTCGGGAATTTACGACTATGGAGTGCACTAGAACTTGTGAGTAGATATGATTTCGGTCAATCCAAAGCATGCACAATGACATTGTAAGTAATGTTCGTGAGAACTTACATTATCTTGATGTGAGTATATTTAATCACATTTTGAGTGGCAGGGTAACTAAGATGTTAGGATTTATTTTAATGATTTTATTAATCGTAATTGTTGTTATTCTTATTTTCAGTACAGTAAAGATTGTTCCACAGTCATATGCTTATGTAGTAGAAAGAATCGGTGCATATGACCGTACATTAAATGTAGGTTTACATATTCTTATTCCTTTAATTGATCGTGTATCTAATCGTGTATCATTAAAGGAACAGGTTATGGACTTCGCTCCACAGCCAGTTATTACTAAAGATAACGTTACAATGCAGATTGATACAGTTGTCTATTTCTCTATCACAGATCCTAAGTTATTTACTTATGGTGTAGTAAGACCAATTAATGCGATTGAAACATTAACTGCAACTACATTAAGAAATATCATTGGTGAACTTGAATTAGATGATACATTAACATCAAGAGATATCATTAACTCTAAGATGAGATCTATTCTTGATGATGCCACTGATCCATGGGGTATCAAGGTAACTAGAGTAGAAGTTAAAAACATTCTTCCTCCAAAAGATATTCAGGAAGCAATGGAAAAACAGATGCGTGCAGAACGTGAAAGACGTGAATCTATCTTAGTAGCTGAAGGTAAAAAACAGGCTGCAATCTTAAATGCAGAAGGGGATAAGGAATCTCTTGTATTGCGTGCAACAGCTGAAAAAGAAGCACAGATTGCGAAGGCTGAAGGTCAGGCTGAAGCATTAAGACTTGTTTATGAAGCACAAGCTAAAGCTATTCAGTATATTAATGAAGCAAATCCTGAATCAGCTTATATCCAGTTAGAAGGATTAAAAGCATTAAAGAACTTAGCTGATGGACAAGCTACAAAGATTATTGTACCTAATGACTTAGCAGGGTTAGCTGGTACACTTACAACTTTATCAGAATCACTTAAGGATCCTAAAAAGCCTGAGTAACAACAGTCAGAAGACAGATGCTGTCTTCTGATTTTTTTGTATCTAAAAAGCCGTGCGTGTTGCACGGCTTGTATAATCATTTGAAGATATCCTTTATCTTACTACCAACAGGTTTATAATTAAGCAATTTCTTGATTTCTTCCTTGTCTAAGTATTCTTCAATATAACCACAATTCTCACAAATATAGAAAGTCTTCTTTGCGGTATTTCCCTCTTTGAATATAGTGAAAACTTGCGAAGGCTTATTAATATGATTCGTTATTTGAGAAATATTACCACCACCATTTTCATGGAGCTGATCTTTAATAATAATAATTTTATCATGATTACATTTTGGGCAGATTCCAGTCTTTTTCATAGTGAGTTCTCCCTATACCGTTACAATAGTTGTATATTCTTTATAATGTTTTAATACATCAGGATCAATTTCATTATCGGTAATGACTGCATCAAAATTAAAGAGATCATAGAAGATATAAAAGTCAGAACGATTAAACTTAGTAGAATCTACAAGTAAATATCTATTCTTCGCATTATCTAAAGGTATTCCCTGTGATTCTCCCTCTTCTAATGAATAAGTTGTAATACCACTATTAAAGATACCGTTACATCCAATAAAGGCTTTTGTATATCTTAGTTTACTTAATACCATATTTGTGATTGGACCTACAAAGGTATTTGTATTACTACGATATTCTCCACCTGTTAACATTACATCAGTAGGAGTATGACCACTCAAGATATTAAATACTGCAAGAGAATTCGTAACTACTCTAATATTACGTCCACATAACTGCTCAGCTAATAACTGAATAGTAGTACCAGGACCTAAGAATATAGTTTCTCCTTCTTGAATAAGACTTGCTGCTTTATGCGCAATTCTTGTTTTTTCTTCTATCTGTACAGAAGATTTCTCTAAATGAGAACGTTCATGATCCATACTAAAAGATAAACTCTGTGCACCACCATGTACTCTTAATAACTTGCCAGACTTCTCTAATTCATCTAAATCTCTTCTTGCGGTCATATCAGAGATTTCTAATTGTTCCATAATTTCATTAATAGAAATAATACCTTTTTGATTGACCATCTGTGTAATTCTTACAAGACGTTCCTTTTTTAACATGTTTTCACTCTCCTTGTCAGTGTCAGTATATCATTCAAAATAATCTAAATCAACACAAAACAAACAAAAACAAACGTACAGAAAATGATTTAGCTTGTTTTTTATCATAAATGTTTGTAAATATTTAATTATTTGTTTTGTATTGTTTATATTTGTTGACAAATGTGATGAATGCGATTACACTGTAGTTGTAGAAAACAAAAGAGGAGAAAAAAGAAAATGACTAAAGATGAATTAAGTATGGTAGGCTTTGAAATCGTAGCTTACTCAGGAGATGCAAGAAGTACTTTATTAGAATTATTAAAAGAAATGCGTGCAGGTAATTTTGATAATGTAGAAGAAAAGTTAAAGGAAGCAGATGAAAATATCAATCTCGCACATCAGTCTCAGACAACTATTCTTCAGCAAGAAGCACGTGGTGAAGATATGGAAATGGGATTTATCTTCATTCATGGACAGGATCATTTGATGACTACAATCTTATTAAGAGATGTTATTGAAGATTTTATTACTTTATATAGAGAAAGAGGGACAAAATAATGTTAGACGCTGTCATTAAGAAAATTGAAAAAGGTAAACCATTTTTCGATAAAATTGCTCAAAATATTTATTTAGGTGCTGTACGTGATGGCTTCTTAACAGCAATGCCAGCCATCTTATTCTCAAGTGTATTTATCTTAGCTGCTTCAATTCCAGAAATCTTTGGAATTAAGTTGCCAGCAGATGTCTCAACATGGTTGTGGAAAGTCTATAACTATTCAATGGGTATTGTTGGTTTACTAGTATCAGCAACAACTGCAAAGTGCTTAGCTGAAAGCATGAATCGTCGTTTGCCAGAAGGTAAAGTAATCAACACAACTTCAGTTATGCTTGCAAGTATTTGTGGTTTCTTTATGTTAGCAGTCAGTGATGTAAAGCTTGGTATCTCTACTACTTATTTAGGTACTAAAGGTTTACTTGCTTCATTCATCGCTGCATTCATCACAGTTAAGATGTATAAGTTCTGTGTTGAAAAAGATGTCACTATTCATATGCCAAAAGAAGTGCCAGGGACAATCTCTCAGATGTTCAGAGATGTGTTCCCATTCTCTTTCTCAGTATTGGTATGTGTTATTATTGATTTAATTGTTCGTAATTTATTTGGTTATACTTTTGCAGAAGCAATCATCACATTATTACAGCCATTATTCACAGCTGCAGATGGTTATTTAGGAATCTGTATTATCTGGGGTGCAATGGCAATGTTCTGGTTCGTTGGTGTACATGGTCCAAGTATTGTTGAACCAGCTATCGCTGCAATCATCTATGCAAACGTAGATGCAAACTTAGTATTATTTAAAGCAGGACATCAGGCCGCAAATGTATTAACAGTAGGTTTAGGTAACTTCGTAGGTACAATGGGTGGTACAGGTGCTACTCTAGTTGTTCCATTCTTATTTATGTTATTTGCTAGATCTAAACAGTTAAAAGCTGTTGGTAAAACAACTTTCATTCCAGTATGTTTCGCAGTTAATGAACCATTATTATTTGCTACTCCAATCGTATTAAACCCATATTTCTTTGTTCCATTCTTACTTGCACCAATGGTGAATGTATCATTATTCAAATTCTTCGTTGATGTATTAAAGATGAACTCATTCATTTATGTATTACCTTGGGCTACTCCAGCTCCAATTGGTTTGATTTTAGGTACAGGTATTAGTTTCTTAGCTGTATTACTTGCTGTATTATTAATCGTAGTAGATGGTATTATTTACTTACCATTCGTTAAAGCATATGATGCTTCATTATTAGAAGAAGAAAAACAGAAAGAAGCTTTAGAAGCATTAGAAGAACAGGTTAAAGAAGAAGAACCTGAAACAAATGAACCTCTTCAGTTAGATAAGAAGATCAATGTATTAGTATTATGTGTAGGCGCTGGTACAAGTGCTATGTTTGCAAATGCTGTTAAAGAAGGGGCTAAAGAAACTGGTTTTCCAGTAGATGCCACTGCAAGTGCTTATGGTAATCACTATGATATCTTAAAGAACTATGATGTCGTTGTCTTATCTCCACAGGTACAGGCTCATTTAGAAGAAGTAAAACAGGATGCGAAAGAAGGTACTAAAGTCATTGCAACTAAGGGTGCTCAATATATTCAGTTAACTCGTGATCCTAAGGGTGCTGTTGAATTTATCGTTGAACAGGAAAAGGAAGGTTAAGTACATGAAATTCTCTGATGATTTTATCTTTGGTGGCGCTACAGCTGCTTATCAGTGTGAAGGTAGTACATTAGAATATGGTAAAGGTAAAGTGTCTTGGGATGACTTTCTTGCAAAGCAGGGTCGTTTCAAGGCAGACCCTGCCAGTGATTTCTACCACCAGTATGGACAAGATTTAAAGCTATGTAAAATGTTTGGTATTAATGGAATTCGTATCTCTATTTCATGGGCACGTATCTTCCCTGATGGTACAGGAAAAATCAATCAGGAAGGTATTGATTTCTATCATAGAGTATTCCAGGAATGTCATAAGAATAATGTAGAACCATTTATCACATTACATCATTTTGATACACCTGATACTTTATATCAGAAGGGTGACTTTTTAAATAGAGAAACAGTAGATGCATTTGTAGACTATGCAAAGTTCTGTTTTGAAGAATATAAGGATGAAGTTAAATACTGGTTTACTTTCAATGAAATCTGGGCAGTAGCTACAAACACTTATATTGAAGGAACATTCCCTAATGGTGAAAAATATAATATGACAAAAGCATTCCAGATTATGCATAATATGATGCTTGCTCATGCGAAAGCTGTTGTTGCTTATAAAGAAGCAGGATATAAAGGACAGATTGGCTGTGTACAGTCACTAGAATATAAGTATCCTTATGATGAAAATAGTTTAGATGATATACAGGCTGCAAAGAACGAAGATGTATTACAGAACCAGTTCTTATTAGATGCAACATTCAAAGGATATTACTCTACTGAAACAATGGAAATTGTAGATCGTTTAGTAGCTATTAATAATGGTCAGCTAGACTTAAGAGATGAAGACTTTGAAGTCATGAAGAAAGCAGCAGTCTTAATTGACTATATGGGTATGAACTATTACCAGTCACGTTTCATTCAGTACTATGATGGTGAGAATGATATCCATCATAATGGAACTGGTGAAAAGGGTACTTCACGTTTCTGCTTAAAGAATGTAGGACGTAGAATGGAAAAAGAAGGTATTCCTAGAACAGACTGGGACTGGTTAATTCATCCAGAAAGTATGTTTGATATGTTAGTGCGTATTCGTCAGCAGTATCCAAACTACAAGTGTATCTATATTACAGAAAACGGTATGGGTTATAAAGATGAATTTGTAGATGGTGTGATTGATGATGCACCAAGAATTGATTATATCAAGAAACATTTACAGTATGCATTAAAGGCAGTTGAAGTGGGTGTTAATGTAAAGGGCTACTTTGTATGGTCATTAATGGATATGTTCTCATGGACTAATGGATATAATAAGCGTTATGGCTTATTCTATGTAGACTATGAAACACAGAAACGTTATCCAAAAGCAAGTGCTTATTGGTATAAGGGCGTATCAGAAACGAAAGAGGTGTAGTTATGAATTCTTATAAAGGAGTTATATTTGATTTTAATGGAACATTGTTTTTTGACAATCCAAAGCATGTATTAGCCTGGGGAAAGATTTCCGAGGAAATAAGACATCATGGAATTAGCGAAGAAGAGCTACATGAACATTTCAATGGTGTTCCTAATAATAAGATCATTGAATATATGTTTGATGGACAATGTACAGATGAAGTGAAACAGAAATATTCTTTACTTAAAGAACAGTACTATCGTGAATTCTGTAAGGAAGATAAAGAAACATTTCATTTAGTTGCTGGCGCTACAGAATTCTTTGATAAACTTAAAAACAACAACATTCCATTTACTATCGCAAGTGCATCCATTAAACCAAATATTGATTTCTTTGTAGAATCATTCCATCTTGATCATTGGATTAATCCTGATGATATTGTTTATGATGATGGAACATATGATAATAAGATCATGATGTTCAAGAAAGCAGCTAATATTCTAGGAGTAGATATAAGTGACTGCTTAATCGTTGAAGACTCCCTAAGTGGTATTGAGAATGCCTATAAAGCAGGATGTAGAAATATAATCGTAATCGATTCTGCAAATAAAAGAGAAGAATATCAGAAGTTACCAGGAGTAACAAAAGTGATTGATTCATTTAAAGAAATTTAAACAAAGAGCCATCTTATTAAAGATGGTTCTTTTTGCAAGAAAACAAGATGGGCGCTTCACTATGATAATTCAGTCTTTTGTTAAGAACGATTTCGTTGTAAAATATAAGAGTCAAATAGAATAGTGATTTGGCTATGGCAGCTGTCATATATGGTGGTTGCAAAATTTATGGAGGAATAAATATGAATGTATTAGTTACAGGTGGTGCAGGTTATATTGGTAGTCATGTCTGTGTGGAATTACTACAGAGCGGACATGATGTTGTAGTCATCGATGACTTCTCAAATTCAAAACCAGAAGCCTTAGATGCCATTCATGAAATTACTGGTAAGAAAGTAAAGTTCTATGAATTTAACGTTTTAGATGAAGATAAGACAGAAGCAGTATTCAAGGAAAATAAATTAGATGCAGTCATTCACTGTGCAGCCTTCAAGGCAGTAGGTGAATCAGTAGTAAAGCCTATTGAATATTATACAAATAACTTAATGACTACTTTAGTAGTTGCTAAGCTTATGAAGAAGTATCATGTCCCTTCAATTGTATTCTCTTCAAGTGCTACAGTATATGGTGATCCTAAAGTTGTACCTTTAACTGAAGACTGTGAATTAGGACAGACTACAAACCCATATGGTTCTACAAAGGCTATGATGGAAAGAATTCTAACAGATGTACAGCATGCTGTACCAGAAATGTCTGTTACACTTCTTCGTTACTTCAACCCAATTGGTGCACATGAATCAGGATTATTAGGAGAAGATCCAAAGGGAATTCCTAACAATCTTATGCCTTATATTATGAAGGTTGCTGCAGGTGAACTTCCTTGCTTAGGTGTATTTGGTGATGACTATGATACACCAGACGGAACAGGTGTACGTGACTACATCCATGTTGTAGACTTAGCTAAGGGTCATGTTCTTGCAATTGAAAAATATGCAACACCAGGTGTTCATATCTGTAACCTAGGAACAGGTAAAGGATATAGTGTATTAGAAATCGTTAAGGCTTTTGAAAAGGTAAATGGTGTAAAAGTACCTTATGAAATCAAGCCAAGACGTGCTGGTGATATCGCAACATGTTATGCAGATCCTACTCGTGCAAAAGAACAGTTAGGATGGGTGGCTGAAAAGACACTAGAAGATATGTGCAGAGATACTTGGAACTTTGCAAAGAAACATATGTAACACTTAAGTCTCTCGAAAGAGAGGCTTTTTTGATGCAAAAAAAAGCAACTATTGTAGTTGCTTCAGGTCTTCTTGATAATCTATATCATAGAGTTCTCTTACATTCTCTACTTGTATATATTCTACTTCATCAGGATGCTTATTTAATACCTTTCTTCCACCTTGGTCTTGTTTTAATAGAACTAACTCAGGAATATAAGAACTGTCAAATAGAGTAGGGTTGCCTACTTTATCTTTATAAGCACAACTGGCAAGTTTATGTTTTGTATGCATCAGTTTGTCTATAGTATTCATAGAAATATAAGGCTGATCAGCGACCATGAAGATCATTCTAAATGGCTTCTCTAACGTATTTAAATAGTTCACAGCAGCCTTAATAGAATAAGAGAGACCATGAATACTCTCTAAACATAAAATGCTGGTAGCGCCTCTTTGAGACGCATATTGTAGTATCTCATCATATTGTGATACGACAATAACATGATCATATTCCTTTAATATGAGATCTAATGCATGTTGATATAACAGTTTATTTTGAAAAGGAAACAGCAGTTTGTTTCCTTTAAAACGTCTGCTGTTTCCTGATGCAAGATATATAATATATGTTTTATTCATCGATAGCCATGACAATCTTTTCAGGTGTCATTGGAAGATCTCTCACCCATGCACCACATGCACTGTGGATAGCAGCACATAAGGCTGGGGCTGGTGTATTGATGACACATTCACCAATAGACTTTGCACCAAATGGACCTGTCTTTTCATAACTGCTTTCAAAATAAACACGTAAATGACCCATATCAAGTCTTGTAGGAATCTTATAAGTCATGAAGTTATTTTCTGTTAAACCACCCTTAGGTGAATAAGTAATACTTTCTGATAATGCCATACCGATACCCTGTACAAGACCTCCTTCAGTCTGTACAGTTGCAAGATTAGTATTTACTACAGTACCACAGTCTACAACGGCTACATAATCTAGTATTTCTACAGAACCTGTTTCTTTATCTAATGCAATTTCTGCCATACCTACCATATATGGTGGTGGAGAAATTTTAGATGAATGAGTGCATGTTACCTGGATAGGGACTGTATTACCACACTGAGAGAATGTTGCGATATCCGTATGTGTAAATGATTCATTTGTAGCTGGATTATCAATTGTATTGCCAGTAAATACTAATGATTCAGGATCACATTCCCACTTATTGGCAGCAATCTTCATCATGTTCTCTTTGAGCTCTTCACTCGCTTTTCTTACAGCCATACCAGTAACATAAGTTGTACTAGAAGCATAAGAACCAGAATCATATGGAGAAGCATCAGTATCTGCACCAAAGACAACAATATTGTCTACATCACATTCTAATTCTTCTGCTGCCATCTGGGCAAGAATAGTATCACATCCAGTACCCATATCTGCAGCACCGATGCTTAACATATAAGAACCATCATCATTTAACTTTAATGTAGCAGACCCAACATCGACACCAGAGATACCTGATCCCTGCATTGCCATTGCAACACCTGCTGCCTTAATACGACCATCGGGCATTACAGTAGGAGTCTTACGGTTTTCCCAGTCAAATTCTTTCTTAGCACGTTCCATACATTTATCTAATGCACAGCTATCCGCAATTTCACCATAGTAGGCATCCATCTTCTGACCTTGACGTACCATGTTCTTTTCTCTGATTTCTACAGGATCCATATGTAAAATATCAGCTAATTCGTTGACACATGTTTCTAATGCATAAATACCCTGAGTCGCACCATAACCACGATATGCACCAGAAGATAATCTATTTGTGTAAACAACATCATAATGGAAACGGAATGCTTCTAGATTGTTTGTATATAGTGGAATAGATTTATGACCTGATAAACCTACAGTAGTAGGACCATGTTCACCAAAGGCACCAGAGTTAGATAATGTATATACATCAATGGCACGAATAGTACCATCATTCATAGCACCCACTTTAGTAGTGACTTCCATTTCATGACGTGGACTACCCGCAATCTGAGATTCAGTACGTGTATAAATAAGTTTAGATGGTTTCTTAGTCATCCATGTAACAAATGCAGGATAGATTTCAGTAACAAGTGACTGCTTTGCACCAAAGCCACCACCAATACGAGGCTTTTCAACACGAATCATAGACTTAGGAATATCTAAAGCATTCGCAAGAATACGACGTGCATGGAAAACAATCTGTGTAGAACTAATAACATGTAAACGACCATAAGTATCAATTTCACAATAAGTTCTAAATGTTTCCATCATCGCCTGATTGACTGCAGGAACGTGATAAGTACGTTCAATCACATGATCACATGATTTAAATACTTCTTCTAGATCACCATGTGTTTCATCTGCAGTGGCTACTAAGTTACGTTTATTGTCTGCCCCTACAGGACATAATGCTTTCCAGTTATCTTCAGGATGTACAAGAATAGGATTATCCTTAGCAGTTCTAAAGTCTAATACAGCTTCTTCTACTTGATATTTTACTTTAATAAGCTTTAATGCTTCATCTACTTTCTTTTCATCATAACCAGCAACAATCGCAACTGGATCACCTACGAATCTAACTCTCTGATCTAAGATTAAACGATCATAAGGGCTTGGTTCTGGATAAGTTTGACCAGCCATAGTAAAACGTTTCTGAGGCACATCTTTATAAGTATAAACAGCTTCAATTGTATCTACTGCCTTAGCTGCTTCTGTATCAATATTCTCAATTAATGCATTAGCATGAGGAGAATGAACAAGCTTTACAATCAAACAGTCGTGAGGTGTTACATCATCAACATAGACAGGTTTACCTAATAATAGGTTCATTGCATCTTTTTTTCTTATAGGTTTATTAACCTGTTTTAATTCCTGACTCATCCTAACACTTCCTTTCCATTTTCCTTGCAGTAATTAATATAGTTTCTAATACCTCTTAATTGTCCTTCATAACCAGAACAACGACAAAGGTTACCAGATAAGAATGCTCTGATTTCATCATCACTAGGATCTTTATTTTCTTCTAGTAATGCGATTGTATTCATCATAAATCCAGGATTACAGAAACCACACTGTTCAGCACCCTGATCAGCAATAAATTCAGCAAGTGGTCTTGCCTTTTCCTGTAAACCTTCTAAAGTAGTCACTTCATGACCTGCAGCTCTAGCTGCAAGAACACTACAAGAAAGAACTGGTTTGTTGTCTAATAATACTGTACATAATCCACAGTTACTTGTATCACAACCTCTTTTAACACTAAGACAATGCTCACTTCTTACAAAATCAATAAGAAGAGTATCAGGTAAAATACTACGAGTCATTGTTTTTCCATTTAATGTAATTGTAATTTCCATCTTACTGTGCCTCCAATTCCTTTAATGAACGTCTCATAAGAACCTTTACAAGCTTCTGACGATATTCTGCACTGCCTAAGTTATTGCTTCCAAGCTTGATTTCAGAAGATACTTCTTCAATAAAAGCTTCAATAGATTCATCATTTAATGCCATCTGTTTTTCATAAGCAATTGCCTTTAAAGGACGACCACCAATTACTACAGAATAAGTATCATTCATATAACTTGCACAACAAGTAAGAACAGGGAAATCAGTACTTACATTTCTCTGTGACTTATAACAAACCTTAATAGGTGTCTTCTTTACAATTACACGTACAAGAATATCAAGAGAAGGACGCATCCAAGCAAACTCTCTCATAGGTACAATACCACCGTCATATAATTCTACATAAGCATCTAATCCCATAAACATAGATAATACATCAGAGAAACCATAACGACCAAAAATAGAACCTCCTACAGTCGCACAGTTTCTAAACTGCACACCAATAATATGTTCCACACTATGCTTCATTGCATCATGTGTATAAGCATTTATTCCTGCATGAGTTTCTAACTGACGTAATGTCACCATTGCGCCAATAGTAAACTGTTCATCATCTTCTTCAATAGTATCTAAATGAAGATCACATAAATCAATTGCCTTTTCAACTGATCTATTCATCATCTTCAACCATAACATACCACCTACAATAATGTTTTTTCTGTTCTGAACGAGTTCATAAGCTTCCTCAAGCGACTGAGGTCTTACATATTCCTGAATATTTAACATCTTTTTCTATCCTTTCTATTTTGTGATAAGTGTTTCATCGAGACTAAAATCATAAAACTCTTTATAAAAATCTATTACATCCTTTTTATAATTCTCATATGTATAATCATGAGGATGAAGTACATATGATAGCCAGAGTGATGCAAGAATATGAGAAGGAACAGGATCCATCCATGATTCAACCACCTCAGGCATAATATAAATCTTCTTGTTCTTCACTATATCAAGTGATGAGAAGAATTCATAGTTATAAATAGAATCTTTTGAATAAGAAGCATTACGAGGCATGATCACTATATCTGGGTTTAAAGTTAATAATGTTTCTAACGCAATAGTAGGGTAGTCTACACCTTTAATACTCGCTGCAGCATTTTTCACATGTGCTGTAGTTAGTATAGTACTTTGAAACATAGAAGGTGTGACAGGTTTATAAATAGACTCTTTTGAAGCAATATAAACATGCTTATTAGAAGTACCTAAACTATTCATCTTACTCTTTTTAGTACTATAGTAGTTCTTTAACTTCTTCGCATTGTTTTGTTTACCACAAACTTTCGCAATAAGTGAAACCATGGCATCATACTTCTTTTCACTAGAAGGATCAACCACAATAACTTTTATATGTTTTTCTTCAAAATCCTCAATAAGATCCTTATTCTCTTTCATCATAAATACTACATCAGGAGCTGTCTTTGCGATAAGACTGACATTACATCCTACCTGAGGTAGTTCTAATAAATCAGGATCTGTCTTTTGATAAATGCTTCTAGAAGAAGCATTCTTTTCTATACCAACTAACTGATCATTTACTCCTAATGCAAGGCATGTAGAAGTTGTTATATATGAAGTGCTTACTACACGTTTTACTTGGTCTTTAATTGTAATCTGACGTCCTATCTGATCATTCACAATAATTGCATCAGATTCTTCTTCTTTATCTGAAGAACATCCAGGTAATAATGAGATGAGTAAAAATAGACAAACAATTGAAATAATTCTTTTCTTCAAAACAAATCTCCTTACGATATTATTCAGTATATTTTCCGAAAAAATTATATCATGAAAATATGAATAATGAACAAAAAATATAGGATACTAAAAGAAAAAAGCCTCGAATGAGGCTTTTAGTTTAATACTCTTTGATGAGGTGTAAATGTTGTATCATTAATACCCTTGAATGTATAACCAAGGCTCTGATAATGTTCAATAACTTTAGGTAATGCTTCCACAGTTGTATTCTTTGCAGCTGTATCATGGAATAAGATCATAATCTGATTATTACGAGAAGCTGTTGCATTCGCAATAAGTCTTGCAGTAGGCACATTATTACCTGATGCATCTCCACTGCTGACATTCCAGTCATAATACTGATAACCTTTTTCCTGTACCATTCTAGTAAGATTACTCATAATACCTGCAGAATAATGTCTAGAAACTGTATTAGAACTTCCTCCAGGGAATCTAATATAACGAGGAGTAAATCCAATAAGACCCTTAACCATATCACCTACTTTATTTAAATCATTAAAGTAAGCATCAGTAGAAGCATAAACAGTACGATAATCATGACAATAAGTATGAAGTGCTATAGTATTACCTCTCTTATGTGCTTCCTGAATTAAGTAATTATATTTCTGACCATTACCAGTCACAAAGAATGTTGCTTTCGCATGATATCTATCAAGAATATCTAACACACGCTGAGTATTCTGAGAAGGTCCATCATCAAATGTAAGATAAACAACCTTTTCACCAGTAGGTGCAACTGCATTGGCAGGACGTGGATTATTTACAATAACAGTCTGTGTATACTTTCTTTCATTACCAGACTTATCTTTAGTTGTATAGATGACTTTATAAGTACCTGCTTTTCCAAAATCTACTTTGCTGCTGTCTACAGATACCTTAGGATTCTTATCAAAATCATCTTCTACAGTAATACCCTTCATGAAATCAATGTTAGAACCTATTGTCGTATCATAATTTTGAAGACCTGCAAGTAGTGGTGCTTTAGTATCCTTTACAGCTTTCACATTTACTTCTTTTTCAGCCTTATTACCACCCTGATCTTCTACAACAACAGTAACCTTTTGTGTACCTTCTTTATCAAAAGATACATCTTTCTTAAAGTAAGTCTTAGTCTTTGTTTCATCTTTAATATCAGTCACAAGTTCACTTGCTTTAACTTTAGTACCTACTTCTACTGCTTTATTCACTACCTTAAATGTAGGTTTCTTAGTATCTACAACTTCTACATTTAATACGTAGTTCTTCTTGTTTAATGTATAAGTAATCTTATACTTTCCAAGTTTTTTGACGTTAACTTTAGAATTATCTACAGTTACATCACTCTTATTACCTCTTACTTTTTTAATAAAAGACATAGGATTGTAAGTACTATTGATTTCAATATCCTGTGTACTTTCATTAAAGCTAACAGCTGGACGTGTCATAAAATAAATGCCTAGACCAAGCACTAAAACGACAATACAGCCTAATAGGACATATGCCCTCTTTCTTAAATGACGTTTTTTCATTTCTATTCTACCTCAACTTTATATCTTCAACAATTTTGTATTATATATCTAATATGTGTAATTTGTGTGGAAATTAAGAAACACTTAAGAACTTTTTTTAATTACGTATTATTTCATACGTTGTCATCAGGCATCACTTCCGTTTTCAACTTAAAAGAAGAATTACGAAGGGTTGCGTACCTTCGTCATAACGACCAAGGATAACCACCTACCGTATACGGTTGTTTCACATAAAAATTATATCATATAAGCACAGAACTATAGATAAGTTGTTGAGTATTGAAAAAAATCGGAGAGATGTTTTTCCCTCCGAATTTAATATGTGATTAGTTTCCTTTTCTTTTTATAAACCATAAGGAGATAATACCAAGCAATAAACTAATCGCAAAACCAATACCGAGAAGTTCATAGTTGAAATAAGAATACGTGGTATTATTCACAACTTCCACTGCAGGAGTCATACTTACAATAAGACCGGTAATAATACATCCTACAGAGACTATAATAATGGGTAGTTTTTTCATGATCATCACTCACTTGTCTTTAATAGATTTCCTTCGTTGTTTGATCTCATTAATACAATAAAAGTCAAACAAGGAATAATTAGAATAACCGAATTCACTAGGATTAAGATAGAAATAGCTTGTTCTATCATTATAGAAGGTAATATATGATATTGGAAGAAGAATAAAGATAAGACTGAAATCATAGATAGAATGATAGATACCAGACAATAAGAAGATCTTTCTTTCAATATTAATTGTAGACATTGTAATCTATTAAGTCCATTCACTAATAGTAGTGCATATTGATAACGTCTAGAAACAATATCAAATATACCAATAATAAAACATGTACTTATAAACATGATAAACATAATCATAGAGAACTGTTGTATCATTTCAAATCCAAATGTAGTTGTTTTATTTAATATTGCAGAAGAAACAGGATTATAGACCTTAATATCAGAATCATGTTTTTTAATAAACTCAGTTACAGATTGAATGTTCTTATATGAGTTTACTTTGATGATATAGACATTGGACTGATATATATTGTTTTGTGTATATTGATTTACTATCTTCTGATAAAGATTTGGAGATATATAAATAATGTTTTCTGTTGTTTTTGTATATCGGTTATGAATATCTTTATCTGTGACATTTGCATTAACGAGTTCAAAAGGAATCATGTTGAAGGTGTAGGTATTACTTGTAGGTATTTGAAGAATACCTTTGATATGGATAGTCTTGTTTAGTTTTTGATAGAGAGAATAAGAAATATAGACATGATCAGTATTGAGTTGTTTATTCTCAATACTGAATGATTGTTTTGTATAAGTCTTATATGTTTTCATATTCCCATAATAAGGCTGTATGACAATAGTCTCCTGCGTATTTAAGACATTCCATTGGAAGAATGGCTGAATACTTTGAACCATACTGTTGTTGGATATGTCTTGAATGAGTGTTTTAGGAATAGGCTGACCGCCCATATCATAAGCATTACCACCATCTTTATAAGAAATCCTTAATTCATTATCAATTGCTTTATTAATCATAGTGTCTGTTTCTGTTTGATAATAAGCTTGAAAGCACATCATATATGTCACTATGATCATCATAATACTTATCACAACATTTCTTTTATAATGGATTCTATTGGACTTCTCAGCCTTTAAGTAATAGGTAACAGGATTTGTATGAATATGTTCTTTAGGTTCTATTTTATTGATCTCTGTATAAGATTCTTTCTCTAATATGATTTGCTGGTGCTCTATATGGTAATGTATATCAGCAATCTCCAACATCCCCATATCATGTGTCGCAATCACAACTGTCTTATGATATCTATGACATAATTCATGAATAATCTTTCTCGTATGTTCTCTATTGATCGTATCTAGATAAGCGGTAGGCTCATCTAGAAAGATAATATCTGGATTCTTCATCATACAGCATAATATAAGTAATCTCTGTTTTTGACCACCAGATAAAATATCTACTTTTCCATTTAAATCAATATTTAAATCTAATTCATCCAATAGCTTCATCATTTGATCTTTATGAAATGGAACTTCAGCAAGCTCACTAAATAGTTGAATATTCTGTATTGCTGTTAAATCATCAAATAATCTACAATCCTGAAATACAAAACCATAATCATTACTGTCGGTATAAAACTCATTCTTGGAATAATGTGTTAGTCCTGCGAGTTCAAATAATAAAGTAGATTTACCAGAACCACTTTCACCAGTAATTACAGATAATATGAAATGACCTCCTAGTTGTCAAAACGTGGATTTAAACTCATAATAAGAATAGAAAACAAAAAGTGA
>NZ_JBEHVX010000051.1:0-16795 GCF_040227455.1 Catenibacterium sp. RTP21428st1_D7_RTP21428_210409
AAAAGACAATATAAGAATGTAGGAAAACCTACATTCTTATATTGTCCTAAACCTACATTTTTATATTGACTTTTGCAGATGACATACTGTAAAACTTCGGGATTCACTGTATTTTTCCTCTTTTGCAAAAGAAAAAGGCATTACGGGCAATATGATCTGTTTCTATTCATATTATTTGTAACACCTTTTTATATTATTATGTGTAAAAAAGAAAAGGGAAGGAAACATCCAAAACCACTCTTCAAACATTTCTGTTTCTAACAATGAGACTTATTATAATTTATTTTTCAATATCTTCCATAGAAATAAGTTCCTGAGATACATTCACCTGAGAGAAACGAAGACCATGATCCTCGTACTCAAATTCTCCTCTCTGATTATCAATCGGATCGATGCGAAGCCATTTTTTCTCTGGCATGAATTCTTTTTGAATTTCAGAGTTCGCTGGCATACGGAAAATATCCAGATTACCAAAGTAATAGTTCCAACGCTCTTTGTCTCCTTCACGCCATGCACTGCCACCAAAGGAAAGATCTGCAAATACCCATCCATAAGGTGCTACATAGAATTGTGCCCAATCATGGCATCCTGTATAATACTTCGTCACATATAGACCTGACTGCCAGCATGCCGGAATTCCAGACATGCGGCAAAGTGTGATAAACAGTAATGCCTGAACACCACAATCACCTTTCAGATTGATTGCACAGTATTCTGGAATACATTCAATTGTAAAATACTCTCTCATGAAAGAATACATAACTTTTGTTGTCACAAAATCATAGAATCGACGCGCCAAAATAATTGGATTTGTCTCATCTCCTGCAAGTTCATCTCTTAGCTCTTTTAAGTAAGGAGTGAATAAGATATGTGGTGCCTGCTCTTCCAGACAGAAATCTGGCTGTTCTTCAGATACCTTGGCAGGATCTAACTCTACATAATTTACATGATAATCAAATGAATAATCTACCATAAACTCCTGATTCTCTTTCAGTTCAGTTTCAAAATATACTGTTCTCTGTGGTGCATCAGCAGGTGCTATATATGTAATCTCTGGATTAGATGCATGAATTTCTACATTAGAAACCTGTTCGTATACCTTTGGAATTGGAAGATGTACATGAACCTTGCGTCCTACCTCTTCGAATTCTTTCTTAGCTTTTATTGTTGAACGTATACGAGTGTGTACAGTTCTTCCACCATATTCCTTCATGTAATGTATATTTTCGTTAAGTAGATTCTGATTTAGATTATTTTGCTTTTCATCCTCTGGATTTTCTGCAATGACACGCTTTGCGTAATCTGGACGAGTCTTAATGAGATTTTCATAGAATCGACGCTGAAAATGTACCTCGCCATCAATATAAATCCAATCTGCTGCACTGATTTCTTTTAAATGATCTAACTCTTCTTTTTTGAAATCACGTAGATGAATCATCATAATCTCCAATGCTTCATCATAAGTAAAAGGATACTCATTACCACCCATAACGCCAATGACTTCCTGTTCGATTTCTAGACGTTTTCTAAGAGCCTGTGGAATATCCTTCTCTTCTAGAAAATAACGAATCATTTTCTGGGCTCCAGCATAATCACCATAAATTTTTAATTTCAGAACGTCCTCTGGAAGCGGAACATTCATAAAAGATAAATCCTGATACATGAGTTATACCTCCAATTTATATTACCGTTCGTTTTCAAAACCAATGAACTAAGCTGACTTGAATAGCATATCTGTCAATGTAAAGACTGCCTCCATATTTACATGAGTGATGTTATTAGCTGCTACAGTAAGGCTGGCTGTTAAGTAATCCCCATATCACTCTCAATCCATAATTTATTCCTGAAGTCACTAAAATCAATAGCATGCTCAAAGCAGAATAATCCTATTCCTCACCTACTGACAATTGAGTATGATACACATAATGCTTTCGCAAATTCCGTCTGACTCATAAGCTTTGTTTTCGAACTTCTTTTATATATTTCAAAAAACTCATCTGTAATCTTTTTTTCAAAATATAGTAAAATTATAGCATGTATGCAAATAACTTGCTGTATTTTATAATACATTTTCTCGTTCTCCAATGATATCCTGTAGAAACATCATCTATCGCCTTGTTACGATGTTGAGTGCACATGATAGGCTGATAAGTCAACAAGACCACTGAATGATTATTATCATATAATTGCGTAGTATCTATTACCTTATTTTTTGATTATATATAATACTGTTTGACAACAAAGGCAAAATAAAATGCCGTGTTTACAACATATTAAAGTTTCATTTCCTTCAACAAAAAAGAATCTATTCAGATTCTCCTTTATTCATCATTGAGCGTATCTTCTGCATACGTTCATCTAATTTAGCACTTTCTACTGAACAGTCATAAAGTTCCTGAGCAATAAGCTTTGCTTCGTCTTCAGGAATATTCTTCTTATAGCGTAATTTATGTTCCAAACTTGCCCAGAAATCCATCGCAATAGTACGAAGCTGTACTTCTACATAAACATACTTCTTTGTCTTCTGCAAGAAGATTGGTACCTGCACAATTAAGTGTAAACTACGATAACCACTAGGTTTAGGATTTTTAATATAATCCTTCATCTCAATCAAAGTAATATCATCTTGTCTTAGGAAGCTATCAGCCAATTCATAAATATCTTCTGGAAATGAACAAACAACTCTGACTCCCGCAATATCTCTGATATTTTCTTCTAATGACTCCATAGTCATTGGAATATTCTTACGTCTTACTTTTCTCGCAATACTATCATATGATTTAATACGTGATTTGATGCTTTCAATGGGATTACCATCATATTCTAAAGAGTACTCCTGATCTAATACTCTGAACTTTGTTTCTATCTCCATTACCGCACAACGATAATAAGACATCAATAAATCGAATGGTTTCTTATTCTTATCCAATAAATCTAAAAATTCATCAGAGAGGATACTTTGTTTCATAAATTCTTCTCTTTTTTGTTCAATGATTTTAAATCCACTTCTTTTTATATCTTCTAGATTCCTCATATATTCATCCTTCTTTCAATCTATTTCATTATAATCTATTTCTATAAAAAATGAACTGAGAAACCTCAGTTCATTTGATCCAAAGCTTTCTTAAATTGTTTTCTAAACAATAATACTGTAAATGTGATTGCAAGAATGTCTGCCACCGGTTCAGCCAAATAAACAGCTGTTGTCTTATCTACAAGTAATGCTGGCATAATATAAATAAGTGGGATTAAAAGAATAAATTTTCTAGTAACTGCCACAATAACTGATGCTTTCGCATTACCTAAAGCCACAAATGTCATCTGACAGGCAATCTGTATTCCAAAGAGTCCTACGACTGCCATATAAATTCTAAGTGCTTGAGTGGTAAAGAGTGAGAGTTCTTGTGCATTTGTAAAGAGTCCTACAAACATCTGTGGGAAGATCTGAATAAGAAGCCAGATACATATTGAGAATACTAGACTGACTTTTAATAATAATTTAAATGTCTTTTGAACACGTTCTCTATTCTTAGCCCCATAGTTGTAGCTGATAATAGGTTGTGCCCCCTGTCCTAATCCCTGTAAAGGAAGCATCGCAAACTGCATAACACTAGTCAATATAGTCATTGCCCCTACTGCTATATCTCCCCCATATTTTAATAAAGAAGAATTGAAGCAGACCTGGATGACACTCTCACTTGATTGCATCACAAAAGTAGAAAGACCTAAAGCGAGACAAGGTAAGATGACTGAGTGATTTAAAGATAAGTTTTTCTTTTTTATTTTAAGTTTTGTCTTTTTACCAAACAAGAAGCGAAGAACATAGAGACATGAACATCCCTGTGAGATGATTGTCGCAAGAGCCGCACCTTTGACACCTAAATTGAATCCAAAGATCAAAATAGGATCTAAGATAACATTACATAATGCACCAATGACAACTGAAATCATTCCGTTTTTCGCAAATCCCTGGGCTGTAATAAACATATTCATTCCCAATGTTAATTGTACAAATAGTGTTCCCATCGCATAGATATTCATATAATCTACGGCATAGGTAATTGTATTACTGCTTGCGCCAAAAGCAAGTAAGAAGGTACGATTTCCAAAAAATAGAATAAGTGTAAGTACGATAGAAACGATAATCTGCGTAATAAAACAATTACCTAATATCTTTTCAGCATAATCATTATTACCCTGACCCATATAAATAGACGCACGTGGTGCACCACCATTACCAACCAATGAGGCAAAGGCTGTCACAATCATAATTAACGGCATACAGACACCAACACCTGTTAAGGCAAGAGCACCTGTTTGAGGAATATGACCTATAAACATACGGTCTACAATGTTGTAAAGCATGTTGATTAATTGCGCAATGACTGTTGGTAAGGCAAGTTGTCTGAGTAATTTACCTACTGGTTCAGTCGCAAGAAAACCCTTATTCTCCATATGTACCTCCTATTCTTTGTGATTCAATGAATATTAAATCTTCACTATTTTCAATTGTTAGAATACCATGACATTGATTAGAAATACATAGTGGATCATGAGGTTCCAATATATAACCATCAAGGGGATAATCACAATTCTGTAATGTAAGAGTACAAGTCTTTTCAGTAAAGCATGAGAAGTACTTATAATCAGTACAGTCTATTTGATGTGTTCCTTTAGGCAATAAATAGATTCTATTTATATCATCATAAAGTGTAATCTTAATATCTGGATGTTGTTTGAGATAGATGAGTACGCCTAAAAAATGATCAATACGACCACCAATAACACCATAAAGATCTATTTCATCATAACCTCTATTGAGTGCCTCACTAATCGCAAGTTCTGTATCTGTTTCATCCTTATGAGTAGGAAAAGTAAGTACTTCTAATCCTTCTAAGTATTCTTTATGTTCTAGAGAATCAAAGTCTCCAATAGCACATAATGGTTTAATTGATTGACGATGTAGATGTTCTAAACCACCATCAACTGCAATATAAGGGATGTCTTTATTAAAGACATCCCCATTATTCATGCTTGCATATAAGCCTATTTTCATTTGAGTGAGTCAATAGCTTCCTGTCTATTTTCTGCTTTGAAGACATAGCTTCCAGCCACTAGAACATCTGCCCCTGCCCCACGGCATAGGTTGGCTGTATTCGCATTGATACCACCATCTACTTCAATGAGATAACGTCTGCCATTTCTGATTTCTTTGAGTTCAGTGATCTTATCTAAGGCTGCAGGATTGAATGACTGGCCGCCAAATCCTGGTTCAACACTCATGACAAGAACCATATCTAAATCATCTAAGAATGGTTTGAGTGCTTCCACATCAGTACCTGGTTTAATAGATATTGATGCAAGACATCCTGCATCATGAATACGCTGAATAAGTACACGTGCTTCCTGCATGCTTGATACAGCTTCAATATGGAATGTAATGAGGTCTGCACCTGCATTGATGAATTCATCTAAATACTGACCTGGATCAGTGATCATTAAATGTACATCAATGAATAAATCAGTCACAGCACGTAAATTACTAAGAATGCTGTAACCAAATGAAATATTAGGGACAAAGTGTCCATCCATAACATCATAATGAATCCATGATTTTCCTCCATCATAGATTGTATCAATATCTCCTTTAAGATGCGCAAAATCTGCGGATAATACTGAAGGTGCAATTTTAACCATATCGTTTATCTTTCCTTTCTTTAACCTGCTTTAATAACTGCAGGTAATCAACATATCTTGTTTCATCAATTTCTCCTGCTTCTACTGCTTCTTTAACAGCACAATGTGGTTCACTATCATGAAGACATCCTCTAAATTTACAATGATGTGACAATTCTCTAAAATCATGATAAGTGACTGCAAGTTCTACAGGATCCATTTTAAGTTCTAATGATGAAAAACCTGGAGTATCTGCAATATAGCCACCATACATAGGAATAAGTTCAACATGTCTTGTAGTATGTTTTCCTCTTCCTAATGCTTGAGAAATTTCATTTGTTTCAATATTAAGTTCAATGTTTAAGGCATTGAGAAGACTTGATTTACCTACCCCACTCTGCCCTGTAACGACTGTTACACGGTTTTTAAGGATTGGTTTAATCTCTTCGATGCCTTCATTTTCTTTACTTGATACAAAGTAAAGATCATAGGCATTGTACTTCTTTTTTATTACAGGAATAAGTTCTCTATTAAGATCTATCTTTGTGATAATGATGATTGGTTTAATCTTCTCATATTCAACCATCGCGAGAAATTGATCTAGAAGCATCTGATCAAAATCTGGCTGGGCAATAGAGAATACAAGAAGTGCCTGATCTACATTACAGATAGGAGGTCTTTCCAATTGGTTATGTCTTTTTTCTAGTGTAAGAATATAACCAGAACCATCTTTTTCTTCCTGGAAGCTACAGAAGTCTCCTACGAGAGGCTTCTGACCTCTGTTTCTAAATTTACCACGTGCCCTGCAGCTAACAACCTTCTTACCTGTATCGACATAGTAGAATCCTGCAAGGACTTTTATAATCTGACCTTTAGGCATATAATCTCCTATTCTTATTCAGTTGTAGTTGTATCGTCATCATCATTTTCTGGTAAGTCAGGTTGTGTTGGTGTTGTAGGGGTTGTAGGGGTTGCAGGGGTTGGTTTCTTATCATAATAATATAAGATAATCTCAGTCCCTTTACTATTTACCTGAGTATATGGTGCAACTGACTGTTTTACAACTGTATTAATAGACATTGAGTTAATTGTTGCAGTATCAGTAGGTGATGGTAATACAGATAGTTTCACATTAGTAAATCCCTGACTTTCTAATGTAGATTTCGCTGCATTGATATTCTGACCATATAATGATGGTACAGTAATGCTGACACCTTTAGATACTGTTAAAGTAATGATTTTGCCTTTTTCATTAGGATCCTGTTTTTCACCTTCAGAAATAGACTGTCCAATAACGACACCTTCTTTATAATCATCATCAGACTTTTCATACTTTCTAACCTTATAGCCAAGCTTTGTTAATTCATTATAAGCTGAATTGTAAGAGATACCTGTATAGTCCTTCATGACAATATATTTACCCTTAGAGATAGTAAATGTTACTGTATCTCCTTCATTGATGGTATGTCCTGCTTCTGGATTTGTCGCAATAACAAGTCCTTTTTCATACTTATCACTCAGTTCATAATCAACTTCATCAGACACCTTATAACCTTTATCAATTAATAAGGCTTTGGCTTCTTTTTCAGTCTTACCAACTAGATCCATCATTGTCCCATCTTGATTACCACTAAATAAGAAGAAGCCTGCTACAATCGCAAGACATACGATAACTGCGCCAATGGCCACACCTATCGCAATTCTTTTTTTCTTATCCATTGGTTCTTTTATCTTTTCTTCTTCTGGTTCAATTTCTTCTATTTCTGTTTTTGTTTCTTCAAGATCTAAAGGTGCTGTTTTAGTAAAAAACTGAGAATCAGTCGCAATGATTGTTGGATCATTATTCACTTGATCAAAGCTTAATTTAGGTTCATCTAAACGTTCTAAGCAAGTTTCTAAATCATCTAACATATCGTCAGCACACTGATAACGATTGTTTGTATTCTTTGCAGTCGCTTTAATAATAATATTTTCTACAGACTGAGGAATCGCTGGATTATATTCACGTACTGATGGTATTTCATCACGCATATGTTTCAAAGCGATATTCACTGGAGATTCTCCATTAAAAGGAACATCTCCTCTTAATAATTCATAAAATACAACACCTAATGCATAAATATCACTTTGTGGTGTCGCCTTTTCACCTCTTGCGATTTCTGGTGCAAGATAGTGAAGTGACCCCATGATTGTATCTGTCTGAGTCACCTGTGATAAAGACTGGATAGAGGCAATCCCAAAATCCGCAATTTTCACAATTCCAGAATCAGTGACAAGAATATTCTGAGGCTTTAAGTCACGATGAACAATACCCATAGAATGGGCGAGTGCAGTTGCTGATACAACCTGCTTCATAATGTCTACTGCTTCTACATAATGAAGTGCACCACGCTTATTAATTAATTCTTTTAAAGTCTGACCACGTACATATTCCATGACAATATAGTAAAGATCATCTTCTTCACCCACATCATAGATTTCTACAATATTACGATGACATAATGCAGCTGCCGCACGTGCTTCACGATGGAAACGCGTAATATAAATAGGATCTCCTGTCAAGGAAGAACGAAGTATTTTTACAGCCACTTCTCTTTTTAATATATCATCATATGCAAGATAGACATCTGCCATACCGCCTTGGCCAATTAATTCTTTTAATTCATAGCGGTCAGCAAGAATACGTCCTTTTTCACTCATCTTATGATTCTCCCTTCTCAATTAATAAAACACCAATATTATCTAATCCACCAAATTCATTGGCTGATTGAATGAGTCTTTCTGTTTTATGATTGACTGATTCATCTTCTTTTAAGATATCTTCAATCTGTTGAGATGAGAGTGAATTATATAATCCATCTGAACAGAGCAATATTGCACGATAATCTTCTTCAATCTTATAAAAAGAAACACGTAAAGCTTCTTTAATACCAATCGCCTGCACTAATACATTTCTTTTGGGATGATGAGAAGCTTCTTCTTGATTAATTATACCTCTTTTAAGTAATTCATTCACAAAAGTATCATCTGTCGTGATTTGTTTTAAAGTATCACTATATAAATAAGCTCTACTATCTCCTACATGAGAAATATAGGTATTCTTTCCATCCATATAACAGATGACAATTGTCGTACCCATACCTGCATATTCACTATGCATATCACTTTCTTTATTTAATAAATCATTTGCGGTTAATAATAAAGAAGAAATCCAGGCATGAATAGATTCATCATTAATAAAAGGTGAATGATCAAAAAAATGATCAATAATATAATTACTTACAAGAGTACTTGCAACATCACCTGCAAGATGACCCCCCATTCCATCACATAATACACCAACGATTTCATGGTCTTTGATTTTATAAACTGCTCTATCTTGATTGACTGATCTTTTTATTCCGATATCAGTCATCGCGGAGATAACCATATTATGCCCCTTTCTCTCTTTTTGCACGTAACTGTCCACATGCACCATCAATATCACGGCCATGTTCTTTTCTTAATGTACAATTAATATGTAAACGAATAAGTTCATCCTTGAATGCAGTAATTGTATGACCTAAAGACTGCTTATAGCCATGTTCATCAACAGGGTTATAAGGAATTAAGTTCACATAAACATTTAATCCACGAAGATAATGGGCTAACTGACGCGCATACTTGATATCATCATTGACATCCTTCAATAAAATATATTCAAGAGTAACACGGCGGTTTGTACGTTCAATATATGTCTTGATGGCATCTCTTAAGTCATCCATATTGTAACGTTTGTTGATTGGCATGAGTTCATTACGAATTTCATCATTAGGTGCATGTAAGCTAATAGCTAAGTTAACCTGGATTGGTTCATGAGAGAAACGTTCAATTCCAGGAATTAAACCACATGTAGAAATAGTAAGGTGTCTTGCACCAATCGCTAGACCATGAGGTTCATTCACTGTATAGATAAAGTTCATCACTTCATCATAGTTATCAAATGGTTCACCTGTACCCATCACAACTACATGAGTCACTCTTTCCTTTAAATCATTCATAACAGTCAAGACCTGTTTCACAATTTCACCACTTGTTAAGTTACGCTGTTTCTTTAATAATCCAGATGCACAAAATGAACAGCCCATATTACAGCCTAACTGGCTTGTAACACATAATGAACGACCATAAGTCTGAATCATTAATACTGTTTCAATGAGTCCTCCATCTTCTAATTCTAGAAGATATTTAGTTGTTCCATCACGAGCAACCTGTTTTTCTTTAATAGTTAAAAGTGCATCACTGAAATGATTGGAAAGTGTTTCTTGAAGTTCTTTAGAAAGATTTGTCATCTGATGAAAATCATAGACATTCTTTACATAAATCCATTCATAAATCTGCTTGGCACGGAATGGTTTTTGTCCAAGTGCTTTTAGTTCTTCTTTTAATTGTTCGAGTGTTAAGTCATAAATTGATTTCATCATACATCCTTTTCTAACAGACACATATAAAAGCCATCACTATGATATTCATATGGAAGTATAGTACGTTCTTCTACCACATGCATATCGGGATGCTTCTTTATGAATTTTTCAATCTGTTTTTCGTTTTCTTTTTTATTTATAGTGCACGTACTATACACTATATTACCACCTTTTATACATAAAGAATATGCATTTTCTAGTAATTTTGCTTGAATAGGAATGATTTCATCCATTGCACTAGAGTCATGGTACTTAATTTCAGGCTTTCTAGAGAGTACTCCAAGACCAGAACAAGGTCCATCTAGAAGTATTTTTGTATACTGTTTATTAAATATTGAGAGGTCTGTACTGTCTCCAGTATGCACATGAATATTAGTCAATCCAAGTCTTTGGGCATTGTCTTTAATGAGTTTTGCTTTATGAGGATAAAGGTCATAGACATCCAGGGTGCCTTTATTATTCATCAAAGTGCCAAGGTGAGTTGTTTTAGATCCAGGGGCACCACACATATCTAAGACAAGATCATCTTCATTTGGATTAAGTAAACGAGCAACCATCTGTGATGATTCATCCTGAATCGTCACTAACCCTTCTTTAAAAGCTTCAGTATGAGCGATATTACCTTCTTTTAATAAGACACTATCTGGTGATAAATAACCCGGAGTGAATTCTGGATATTTCTTTAAGAATTCCTCACGTGATATCTTATAAGTATTCACACGACCACTTTTTAAAGGTACTTCATTATCTGCATGAAGAATCTTTTCCGTTGTTTTAATGCCATATTGGGCCTTCAACATTTTAACCATCCATAAAGGATGACTTGTAGAAATAGATAGACGTTCATCATGATCTAAATCATCTAAAGATCTTGTTTGATTAAAACAGCTATGGAGAATCGCATTAATCATGCCACCTGCTCTTTTATTTCTTCTTTCCTTGATAATATCTACTGCTTCATTGACAATTGCATAATCTGGTGTATCTAGATAAAAATGCTGATAGAGACTCATTAATAGAAGCATTCTTTCTACTACTTTTAAACGTGTATGGATATGTGGTTCTAATTGATATTCTAAATACAAACGATTCTGAATAGTTCCATAGACCAATGTTGTAATAAGTCCTCTTTCTGATGGTGAGAAGTCTTTTGTAAGAGTATGGTTTAAAGTAATATTTAAATAACTTTCATTCTTTTCATAATCAATAAGTATATCTAATGCTGTATCTCTTTCTTTCATATTAATATGTGGAATACGGGTTAAAGTCGCATGCCACAATAACACCTCCTTTTCTTGTACGGTTATAATAGTCATCAATGATACTTAATTGTTCATAGATAGGCTTCGATTCTATATATTTAATAAGAATTCTTTCACGATAGATATCCTGCATCTTAAAGGTAGACTGTGGTCCAATGATACGAACTTTTTCTAGATGATCTTTTAAGTATTGACTGATATCTAAGGCAATAGAATGAACATTCTTAGGTGAGCGTGATTGTACTATAACAGAGACTAAATGACAATATGGTGGATATTTGGCTTTCTTTCTAAATGCTATCTCTTCTTTAAAGAAAGCATCATAATCCTGCTTGACTGCTGCTTTAATTGCATAATGTTCTGGATTGAATGTCTGGATCATAACTGTTCCCTGTTTTTCTCCTCGACCGCTTCTTCCTGCCACCTGACAAAGTAGCTGGAATGTACGTTCAGAGGCTCTAAAGTCAGGTACCATTAAAGATAAATCAGCCATGAGTACACCTACAAATGTGACATTAGAGAAATCAAGTCCTTTCGCAATCATCTGTGTACCTAGCATAATATCTGCTTTATGTTCTTCAAAATCTTTTAAGAGTTTTAAATGGGTATTCTTATTACGTGTTGTATCAAAGTCAAAGCGAATGATATGTGCTTCAGGATACTGTTTTTTTAATTCTTCTTCTATTTTCTGTGTTCCATAACCAATCTTTTTAAGATGCGTACTTCCACAGTTTGGACAAGTACGAGGTGTAGGAATAAAATATTCACACAAATGACATTTGAGTCTATTTTCAGCTTTATGATAAGTAAGTGTGACATCACAATGAGGACAGCGTATTGGTTCATTACATGATTCACATTTAATAAAAGATGCATAACCTCTCTTATTTAAGAGAATCATTGCCTGTTCTTTTTTATCCAGCGTTTCTTGTAATCTCTGTTTCATTCTTCTAGACATAAGTGAATAGTTACCTGAACGGGATTCATTGCCCATATCTACAACCTCACAATAAGGGAGAGGTTTACCATTAATTCTTTGTTTCATCTCAAATAGGCTATATATTCCCTTTTTAGCACGGGCATATGTTTCTACTGAAGGTGTCGCACTACCTAAGACAATCTTTGCATGATTTTTCTCTGCACGCATCTTCGCAATAGATAGAGTATGATAGCGTGGTGTATTATCCTGCTTATAGCTCATATCATGTTCTTCATCCATAATAATAAGACCAAGATTTTCTACAGGCGCAAAAATTGCAGAACGAGCCCCCACTACAATACGGGCTTCACCTTTTTTAATACGACGATATTCATCATACTTTTCACCTTGAGATAAACGTGAATGGATAATTGCAACTTCATCATGAAAACGTTCTTTAAAGACACGTTCCATCATTGGTGTAAGAGATATTTCAGGTACAAGCATCAATACTGTCTTATTTTCTTCTAACATCTTTTTAGTTAAGGCAATATAGACTTCTGTTTTACCTGAACCAGTCACACCATGAATGAGTGAAATCATTTGAGATGTTTCTAATACACCTTCTACAACACTTGTTTGAAGTGGGGTTAAAGTAATCTTATTATTAATCTTTAAGTTATTAGCTGCATAAGGATCACGCTGTACTTCTTTATTATATACTTCAACAAGACCCTGCTTTTCTAGAGAAGTAATGACACTTCTAGAATAAGGGATATCCTTAAGAAACATTTCTCCCTTTTCTACTAATAAACGGAATGCTTCTTGCTGTTTAGTTGTTTTAGGTGTTCCAGTATTAATGACTCTTACACATGTAATTGTTTTAATACCAACCATCTTATGAGTAGATGGCTTTAAAGTGCCAGGAAGCATAGCTTGGAAACAGGCAATAAGTGGGCATATTGTCATCTTTGACATACGATGAGCCAGTGTAATGAGTTCATTATTTAATAGAGGAGCTTCATCGATGACTGAATAAATATAAGAATACTTAAAGCCATCTCTTTCTTCTAATTCTTTTTGGGTTAAATCAACTTCTTCTACAGATAATACATAACCAACAACCTGTCGATGATTAAAAGGCACTTGAACACGTATTCCTGTCAAAATAGGTTTCTTAGATAAATAAGAAAAGCCACGGTCTAATGCCTGAACAGGATGTTCTATAAGTACTTCTACTTTAAACATAAAATCACCTCCTAAAAAAGAAAAAGCAGCCAGATGGCTACTTCATGTTCTCTTCGATAATCTTGACAATATCATCTTTCGCATGCATAACATCATCGTTCACCACTACATGCTTATACTGATCTTTTGTCGCAATTTCTCTTCTTGCTTTATCAAGACGTTCTTTAATAACATCTTCAGCTTCTGTTCTACGTCCACGAATACGTTTTTCTAATTCTTCCATTGAAGGTGGTACTAAGAAGATTGTAAGAGCATCTGGTACTTTCTTCATAACCTGAAGTGCACCCTGTACTTCAATCTCTAATACAACATTCTTACCTTCATCTAATAGCTGATCTACATAGGCTTTAGGTGTTCCATAATAATTACCTACAAACTGTGCGTATTCTAGTAATTCACCCTGCTCAATCTTTTTCTTGAATGTATCAACGTCTACAAAGAAATAATCGATCCCTTCTTTTTCGCCAGGTCTCTTATAACGTGTAGTCATTGAAATAGAATATGCAAGGTTTAATGATTCTTCTTTAAATAGTTGTTCTCTGACTGTTCCTTTGCCTACGCCGCTAGGTCCACTCAGGATAATTAGAAGGCCTCTTTTCACTTATCTACATCCCCTTTTTAAGTAATCCTACATGAATAAAACAGTGATGTCAAACACTTTTAAATGTGTTATACTAAGTCGGGTGATGAATATGGCATTTGATGGAATTGTATTGTCACGTGTTACAGAATTATTAAATGAAACAATTGTGACAGGACGTATTTCAAAATTATATCAGATATCGAAATACGAATTATTAATGACTGTTCGTGCACAGAATGAGAATAAGAAACTTCTTGTTTCTATTCATCCAATGTACGCACGTGTTCAGTTAACACAATTAAATTATCCTACACCTGATTTTCCTAACGCTCTCACAATGTTTTTAAGAAAACATATTGAAGGTTCGTTTATTGAGCGTATTGAACAGGTAGGGCTTGACCGTATATTAAAGATTACTTTAAGAGGTAGAAATGAATTCAAGGATCTTGTAGAGTACCATCTCTATATAGAAATCATGGGTAAGCATTCTAACTTTATTCTTACTAATAAAGAAGATAAGATACTAGAATGTTTAAAGAGAGTATCGCCAAGTGATAGTATACGTATTATGCAGCCGGGGATTACTTATAGCTACCCTCCTCTACTTGAGAAGAAGAATCCTTTTGAAAATAGACCTGAAACAACAAATCTTGTGAAAGAGTTTGAAGGATTCTCTAAGGATTTAGCTGAGGAAATAGCTTCAAGAATGGAACAGGGTGAAGATTTCAAAACTATTATGAATGAAATCAAAGAGAGTAAAGAACTCTATATTACTAGAGGTGATAAAGAAAAGTATCATGTGATTCCTTTACATTGTTTTGGAAAGAAGATAGATCAGTATTCTCTTTTTGATGGATTAGATGCTTATTATCAATTTATTGATCAGAAGGATCGTATTAAACAGCAGACTTCTGATATTCTTCATTTTATTCAGAAAGAATATACAAAGAATGTCAATAAGCTAGATAAACTAGAAAAGACTTTATTTGATTCTCATAATAGTGATGAATATCGTATTAAGGGTGATTTATTGTATGCTTCTTTACATCTTATTCAAAAAGGGATGAAAGAAGTGACTGTAGATAACTATTATGATGGCACAAAGATGACAATTGAATTAGATGAGCGTTTTGATGGCAAAACAAACGCGAATCATTATTATAATAAGTATCAGAAGGCAAAGAATTCTTTAAAGGTTCTAGAGGAACAGATTGAAAAGACAAAAGAAGAAATCAATTACTTTGATACTTTAAATACCTTGATGGATAATGCGGATTATTATGATGCTATGGAAATCAAGGAAGAACTTGAAAACATGGGTTATATTCGTAAGAAGAATGTCAAGAAGTTAAAGAAGAAAACACATCCTCATTATGATGTTTATCGTACACGTGATGGTATTATTATTTATGTAGGTAAGAATAACTTACAGAATGATTATCTAACATTTAAAATGGCATCACGTAATGATATGTGGTTCCATGTGAAGGATATGCCTGGTTCCCATATTATTGTGCATGCAGAAAACTTGGATGAGTATACAATGAGACTCGCCGCAAATATTGCAGCATATTTTTCTAAGGGTAAATATAGTTCAAGTGTTCCAGTGAATTATTGTTTAGTAAAGAATTTAAAGAAGCCTCATACAAATAAGCCAGGTTTAGTTCTTTTAGGACATTATAAGACTATTTATATTGATCCTGATGATTCTTTCTATGATGAATTAGAGAAAGTGGAGGATGCAAGATGAAATTAATACCTTGGAAGTTTAATAATGATATAGTAGAAGGCTATACTGTACCAGCTCATATTGATGGAAAACTATTTAACATGAGTTATAATGGAATAGATGACAAGCAGGTACTAGAAAACCGCAAAGAACTAGCTAAAATGCTTGGTACAGATCTTGATCATATGGTCGCACCTTTACAGCGTCATACAACACATTATTTAAGTGTGAATAAAAAAGATGGTGGTAAGGGGATTTATAGTCAGAAGGATGCTTATTTAGGTTTTGATGCATTATATACTAGAGATACAGACTTGACTCTATTTACTTTCCATGCAGACTGCTGTCCTGTTCTCTTATATTGTGAGAACCAGCATTTAATTGCTGCCATTCACTCAGGATGGAAAGGAACAGTGACTGAGATTGTAGGTAAGGTGACACGTCACTTAATTGAAGATGAAGGCTGTGACCCTAGTACTATATATGCTTATGTAGGGCCTTCTATTGAATCAAGAAACTTTGAAGCCATGGATGATATTATTAATCGTGTAAAGAAGATGAGCTTTGATACATCATCTTTCTATACTAAAAAAGATGAGACACATTATCTTCTTAATTCAAAAGGACTCATCAAGCAACAATTATTAAATTGTGATGTATTAGAGGAGCATATTGAAGTCAGTCCTTATTGTACAATGGAGAATGATGACTTATTCTTCAGTTATCGTAAGACACATACTAAAAATCGTAATATTTCTATTATCAGACTAAAAAAATAGCTGGATTATTCCGGGTCTTTAATTTTTGTGGGGGTCAGACCTTCGCTCTAAATATTTGGGGGGGTCTTGGAAACAGCACCTTTAAATCTGTGGGGGTCACACTGTGGCTCCCACTTTTTTAGATATTTTTGTGTAA
>NZ_JBEHVX010000052.1:0-16757 GCF_040227455.1 Catenibacterium sp. RTP21428st1_D7_RTP21428_210409
TAATCATTTTACTGTTTATATAGATAAAATTGAGGGTAGTGTATTTATGCTATGTGATATAGATTTTTGACACTACCATAGGTTGAAAGAGGTTTGATTATGAAGAATTCATTAGTGGGGCAGGATGTGCTCATCCATTGCTATAAACATGACGGTAAACCACATCGTACGTGGTCACGCTGTAAGATATTAGAAGAAACAGATCGCCATTTTATCGGTATAAATAATAATACATTAGTTACAGAATCAGATGGTCGTTCCTGGGTCACTAAAGAACCAGCTATCTGTTATTTTCCTAAGGATAGATGGTATAATGTGATTTGTATGATCCGTAGTGATGGTATCTATTATTATTGTAATATTGCCTCTCCTATATTATATGATGGAGAAGCACTTAAATATATTGATTATGACCTTGATTTAAAGGTATGGCCTGGCTATCGTTATAAGGTGTTAGATGAAGGTGAATATGCGGCTCATCGTATTAAATATCAATATTCAGATGAATTAGATGAGATATTCCATGAACAGCTCAATCGTTTGATTGTGATGACGATGAATGCATCTGGTCCTTTTCGTGCAGGATTTGCCCAGGAGTGGTATAATAAGTATCAGCAGATGATGAAAAATAGAGGAACTAAAAATGATAAACTTAAAAAATGAAGCTGAAATGATTGCTTTTGGTAAACGTATTGGAGAAACAATCTTTCCCCATTCTATTATCACATTAACAGGTGATTTAGGGGCTGGTAAGACTACATTCACAAAAGGAATAGGGCAGGGACTTGGCATCAAGAAGATCATCAATTCTCCAACTTTTACTATTGTGAAGGTTTATTCTGGACGTATGACCCTCTATCATTTTGATGCATATCGCCTAGAAGGGGCAGATGATGATTTGGGGTTTGAGGAGATGTTTGAAGATGATGGCTTATGTGTGATTGAATGGCCACAGTTTATTGAAGACATTATTCCAGAAGAAAGATTAGAAATAGAAATAATAAAGAATGAAGATGAAACACGTTCTTTAAAGCTTCATCCTATCGGTGAAAAATATGAGAACTATGTGAGGGAGGTTACACATGATTAGTTTAGTGATGGATACATCAAATAGTTATTTAGCTGTAGGCTTATATCAGGATAATGTGTGTCTAGAAGCCTTCCAGGAAAAAGGCTCTAGAAGACAATCAGAAAAAGCAATTCCTACATTAAAGGAAGTGCTTGATCGTCATCATATTGCATTGAAGGATGTCAATGAAATGATTATCACATCAGGACCTGGCTCTTATACAGGTGTCAGAGTAGCTATGACTATCGCAAAGACACTTGCTGCAGTGTCTGATGTAAGAATTAAATCAGTCAGTTCTTTAGCTGCTTATGCAGGTATGAATCAGGCATTAAGTGTTATTGATGCAAGAGGACATAAGGTCTTTGTTGGTGTTTATGAAAATGGTCTTCCTTTAATTAAGGAACAGGTCGTGACTTTAGAAGACTTTGCCCACTTACGTGCTGAATATGAAGACTTTGAACTTGTGGGTGAAGTAGGATGTCTTGGATTAGATGAAAAAGAATGTGATCTTTGTGCTAATATTTATGCATTAGGTCAGATGGCTGATCCAATCAAGAATGTAGATCTATTAGTACCGACATATATTAAAGATGTTGAGGCTAAGAAAGCATGTTATTAAGAGAAATGCAGGAAGAAGATCTTGATGAAATTGAAAGACTAGAAGGGTTATTATTTACTCCTGCCTGGTCTAAAGAAGATTTTCTTCATGAATTAAAGACAAATGATTATGCTCATTATTATGTTCTTGTAGATGACAAAATTGTTGGTTATGCAGGATTCTGGTATGCTTATGAAAACTGTGAACTGACTACAATTGGTATTGATCCAAATTATCAGGGAAAAGGCCTTTCTAAGTTATTGATGGATTATGGATTAAAAGAAGGACATAATAAAGGATGTATGAATTATAGTTTAGAAGTACGTGTATCAAATGAACGTGCGATTCGTTTATATAAGAGGTATGGCTATGAGATATGTGCTATACGTAAAGATTATTATGCAGACCATGAGGATGCCTATCTCATGGTAAGAAAGGAGGAAAAAATAATGGCTGTTATTCTTGCTATTGAATCAAGCTGTGATGAAATGAGTGTTGCAATTCTTAAGGATGGAAAAGAGTTATTAAGTCATGTTGTTGCATCACAGATCGATATCCATAAACAATATGGTGGTGTTGTTCCAGAAATTGCCAGTCGTAAGCATGTTGAATGTGTCAGCACTGTTTTAAAGGAAGCACTTAGTCAGGCAGATATTTCTATTGAGGAGATTGATGCAATTGCAGTCACTAAAGGACCAGGACTTGTAGGTTCTTTGCATGTTGGGATGCAGGAAGCCAAGACATTGGCTATTTATTTAAATAAGCCTTTGATTGGTGTACATCATATTGCGGGGCATATTTATGCCAATGAGCTCGTAAATGATATTGAATATCCTGCAATGGCATTAGTTGTTTCAGGAGGACATACAGAACTTGTTTATATGAAAAAGGAATTCTCTTTCGAGGTTATTGGTACAACATTTGATGATGCAATTGGAGAAGCCTATGACAAGGTAGGACGTGTTTTACATCTTCCATATCCTGGAGGACCTGTATTAGATAAAATGGCACATGAGGGAACTCATAGCTATACACTTCCTAAACCGCTTGATGATGGAAGCTATAACTTCAGTTTCAGTGGCTTAAAGAGCGCTGTCATCAACTTAAAGCATAATGCAGACCAAAGAGGAGAGGAAATCAATGGCAATGACTTAGCCTGCTCATTCCAGGATGTGGCTATGGATACGATTGCTTCTAAAGCTTTAGCAGCTGCTCATGATCTTGGTGTAAAGCAGATTATTGTAGCAGGTGGTGTAAGTGCGAACAAAGGTCTCAGAGAAAAAATGAGTACAAGTGATATTCCTGTTATTTTTCCACCATTGAAGTATTGTACAGATAATGCAGCAATGATTGCATCTGCTGCAAGTATCATGTATAAATATAATATGTTTGCCCCTTTGGACTTATCTGTTAAGCCGGATTATGACTTAGAGGCGGAAAGTGTAGGAGACAACTATGAGTAATGAAAAGAAACAGAAAATTTCACGTGCGACGATGACACGTTTTCCTGTTTATTTGAAGGCTTTAAGAGTTATGGGGCATGAAGGTAAAGAAAACTTCTTATCGAGTGAACTTGCAGAAGTTACTCATATCCAGGATACGACTATTCGTCGTGATTTTGGCTTTTTGCCTCAGAAGAATACACTTGGTAAAAGAGGCTATGGTTATGATACAAAAGAGATGATTGAAACACTCAGTGACTTCTTAGGTTTAGGACTTGATGAACCTATTATTCTCATTGGTGTGGGTAATTTAGGATCAGCTATTTTGAAATATAACCGCTGGAAATATACAGTGGGACAGATTGTCTGTGCTTATGATAAAGATGCTAATATTGAAGGTGAACGTTTTGGTGTCAAGATTCATAAGAGTGATGATTTGGAAAAAACATTTCCTAAGGACTGTAAGATTGCGATTCTCGCAATTTCTGATAATGTACAGGAAATGGTGGACCGCTTAGTAGCATTAGGGATTAAAGGCATTGTAGACTTCACCCACTCTCATTTCATTGTACCTCAGGGAGTAGAAGTACAGAATGTGGATGTTGTTGTCGCAATACAAGAATTAGAATTAAAAATGAAATCGAATACAAAGGAGTAAGAAGGATGTTTGAATTTATGACAGTAAGAGAACTTTATGAAATCTGTCGTGCAGATAACGCAGTAGAAACAGATAACGTAGAGTATGTAGAATTAGAAGGATGGGTAAGAACAAATAGAGATAGTGGTAAACTAGGATTCATCGCATTAAATGATGGTTCTTATTTTAGAAACTGTCAGGTTGTTTACTTAAAAGAAAAATTAAAGAACTTTGATGAGGTTTCACATATCTCAACTGGTTCAGCTATTCATGTATTAGGTAAATTAAAATTAACACCTGATGCAAAACAGCCATTTGAAGTAGAAGCCACTGAAATTATTCTTGAAGGTGACTGTGATAGTGATTATCCATTACAGAAGAAGAGACACTCTTTTGAATTTATGAGAGAAATCCCTCATTTAAGACCAAGAGCAAACTCATTCTATGCTATCTTCAGATTAAGATCTGTATTATCTATGGCTATTCATGAGTTCTTCCAGGATCAGGGATTCGTCTATGTACATACACCAATCATTACATCTAATGATGGTGAAGGTGCTGGAGAAATGTTTAGAGTCACAACTATTGATGATACTGATTTCTCTAAGGATTTCTTTGAAAAAGAAGCTTACTTAACAGTAACAGGACAGTTACATGTAGAAGCATTCGCTATGGCATTTAGAGATGTATATACTTTTGGTCCTGCATTTAGAGCTGAAAACTCAAATACATCAAGACATGCCAGTGAATTCTGGATGGTAGAACCAGAAATCGCATTTGCTGATCTTGAAGATGATATGTGTTTAATTGAAGAAATGGTTAAATACTGTATTCAGTACTGCTTAGATAATGCTCCAGAAGAAATGAAATTCTTTGAACAGATGGTTGACCATGACTGTATCAACCGTATCACAAAGGTTAGAGATTCTCACTTTGCACGTATGACTTATACAGAAGCTATTGATCATTTATTAAAAGCTGATGTGAAGTTTGACAACAAGGTTGAATGGGGTATTGACTTAAATGCTGAACATGAACGTTATATCTGTGAAGAAGTTGTAGGTGGTCCTGTATTCTTAACAGATTATCCAAAAGAAATCAAAGCGTTCTATATGCGTTTAAATGATGACAACAAGACAGTTGCAGCTTGTGACTTATTAGTACCTGGCATCGGTGAATTAGTTGGTGGTTCACAGAGAGAAGAACGTTATGATGTTCTTGAAAAGCTTATGGATGAAAAGGGCATGAACAAAGAAACACTACAGTGGTATATGGATTTACGCCGCTTTGGTGGATGTAAGCATGCTGGATTCGGCTTAGGTTTTGACCGTTTCTTAATGTATTTAACTGGTATGGCTAACATCAGAGATGTAGAACCATTCCCACGTACACCACGTAACTTAAAATTCTAAAAGACCACATATGTGGTCTTTTTTCTTAAAGGAAGTACTATTATGGATGAATTTAGTGGTATTAATGCTTTTTTTAATATGATTTATCATCATGACCGTGCTTTTTCTCGCGCTTTATTGGATTACCAATCTTTTAATGATTATCGACAGTGGTTAAGAAATCATCACATAGAAATTAGAGAACTCGATATGATTGATGAGTATTCATTCAGTATGATTCGTCCTGGTATGACAATCAAGGATATATCCATGCTGACACATACTAATTTGCAGGAAGGTTTACAACGTATCCGTTCTTTCCTTAAAGATAAGATTTTCTTATTTCTTATTCCTGGTATTAATAAAGAAATTAAAGACTATTCTTTTACAGGGGTGGACTATATCTTTACAATAAGCAAACCTTTTAAGCAGGAAGACTTGTCTTTCTTAGATCCATTCCCTGGACTACTTGAAGCTTTATTTTATGCAGATGAATGGCCTGGAGGACTCATATTTAATTCTCAACATGCATCCTTTTACCCATTACATAGTATTTCCCAGGCAAAGGCATTACAAAAGAGAATTGATGAGAAGACAATGTTTAATAAAGAAGGTCATTCTTCATTTATTTATCATTTATCTGATTTACATCTAGGTCCTAAAAAGAAGCTGAAAGCAGTCTCTAATTTACTAGATTCATTAGATGAATGTGATCAATATGCACAGAGTTCTCATCAAAAGCAGGTCTTTATTACAGGAGATCTTATGAACTCTCCTAATACAAAGAATATGTATCAGGCCAATGGCTTTATGACAATGATTAGAAAGAGATATAAGGCAGATATCACCTTTGTGTTAGGTAACCATGATATGATAGTAAAAGGCTTGAGTATTGGTGGAAGACAACGTACAAAAGTCATAGCCTATTTACTAGGTGAAAAGATCAAGGTTATAGAAAAAGATAAGATTGTACTTGTAAAGATAGATTCTAATGCTGGTGGTAATTTAGCTAGAGGAATGATCACAAGAAGACAATTAGATCAAATAGATTCAGAACTTGCAGGTATAGAAAATCTAGAAGATTATACGATTGTGGTCTTACTACATCATCATGTATTTAAAGTCTCTAAGTCAGACTTCTTAAAAATACAATGGCGTGAAAAATCTATATTTGGAAGTATATTGGATAAATCTAAGGCACTTGTAGATGCAGAAATGTTTGCCACATGGCTCACACAGCGTCATATTAAATATGTGCTTCATGGTCATAAGCATGTGCCTTATTTCATGAATAAAAAAGGTACATACTATATCTCAGCAGGAAGTGCAACAGGTGGCTTAAAAGAAAGTGAAAGTCATTACTATTCTTATAATGTATTGCGTTATGATTATATGGATAAGAAGATGAAAACATGTCTGATCTTCTATGATGATAAAAAGAAAGCAGAAAGACAACGTGTTGAAGTATATTTAATGGAGGAAGATGAATGAAATTAGTTGATAAAATGAAAGATGAGCGATTAGGAATTGCGATTTTATATAACTTCTCAAAGGGATATGAAAAACCTGTTCCTATGGAACTTTATGACATTGTATTGCCTTTTATTTATCATGATGCATTTAGAAAAGAAATTTTAAAGCATGATACATTAAAAGATGTTATTGAAGCATCAATTGAAGCAGATCCACATTTTAAAGAAGTGATTCTTGAAGCCATTAATGATGATGAAGGCATTACCTCTAAAGCATTAGGTATGGCTATGATGGGTGGAATGCTCACATATGAGATGATTGATGGAAAAGTTTGTGGAAAATTACATGAAGCTGAAGTTTTAGACTTTAATGAATGTATTATTTTTGGTAAGATGATGCAGGACCATACAAAAGAAGAAATTCTTGATTTATTACATCAGGAACTTCGTATTGTCTTCTTGCAGGTAGAAACACTTGGAAAAGATGTGGATACACATATCTTTGATGATCTTGGAAGAGTGACTTATCATGAAAATGTAGACCAGTTAGATGTCATTTCTCTTTGTAAGGATGCAGATATTGTTATTACAAATAAGAATCTGTTTAGAAAAGTAGAAATTGACCGCTGTCCATATCTTAAGATGATTGCTGTAACAGCCACTGGTACAAACAATGTAGATTTAGATTATGCAAAAGAAAAAGGAATCCGAGTAGCTAACGTAAAAGGATATTCTACTGAAGCCGTTGCTCAGCTTACTCTTGCATTATGTCTAGAACTCATTGAACATACATCACGCTATGATAGTTATGTAAAATCACATCAATATGAAAAGGATAAGGTCTTCTCATTCTTTGGTTACTCGTTTCATGAACTATCTACTATGACTTGGGGAATTGTTGGTCTAGGCGCAATCGGTCAGCGCGTTGCACGTATTGCGGAAGCATTAGGATGTCAGGTGCAGTATTATTCTACAACTGGACATCATCAGGATGAACACTTCAAGCAGGTGGATTTTGATACATTACTTAAAACAAGTGACATTATTTCTATTCATTCACCTCTTACAAAAGAGACAGAACATTTATTTGATGCAGAAGCTTTCAAGAAGATGAAAGATACAGCTTATCTTATTAATGTAGGACGTGGTCCTATTATCGATGAAGAAGCATTAAGTGATGCATTAAATAATAACCTTATTGCTGGAGCAGGTTTAGATGTATTTGAAAAAGAACCACTTCCTTCAACAAGTCCTTTATATAGTGTTGATCCTCACAAGGTCGTTTTCACACCACATGTCGCATGGGGTTCAGTAGAAGCAAGACATCGTTTGATTCTTGAAGTACGTGAAAACATTATCGCTTTTATTAAAGGCGAGGACCGTAATAACTGTTAAAAAAGAAAAGGAGGAGCCTATAAGAAGGCAAGTGTACGGTCAGAGATGATCGGAATTAACGTCTGTGGACTAGCGATAGGTTGAAACAGAAACATTTGTTTATTGTAGCATTTAAAAAAATGATTCAAATTATTATTGTATGTATTTTAGTATTACTTGGTATTTACTGTTTTAAGTTTTACCCATTAGAAAGAAGAAATACCAAAAAGCTCGCATTTAGTGCTTTAATTATTATCATCACATTGATTTTGAAGAGACTTACTATTATGGTACCGTTATTTGGTGCTGAAAGCTTAAAGATTGGTTTTGAATATATTCCTGTTATGTTAGCAGGTGTGATTCTTTCACCAAGCTATGCTTATCTCATTGGTTTAATTACTGATTTACTTGGTTTAGTGATATCCCCAACAGGATTCCCATTCTTTGGATTTACACTCAATCAGGTACTGATTGGTTTAATCCCATCACTGATTGCTGTAAAAGTAAAGAATGTAGATGGAAAACGATTCAGTAAGATTGTATGTCTCATGATTGCATTATTTGGTGGAGCAGGATCGCTTTTTGTTGCTTTACAAAAAACAATCTCTATCGGTAAAGTCACTTATACATTAACATCTTTACAAAAAGGTGTTATGATTGGACTCTGCCTTATTGCCTCTATAGGTTTTATCTTGTTCATGTTGAAACGCACAAAGAATATGAAAGACAATGATGTGTCATTATTTGGTACTTGGCTATTAAGTGTTATTCTAGTAGAACTTGCAATTACATTCTGCTTAACACCTTTCTGGCTACAGATCATGTATGGCATTCCATTTGTGGTATCTGTAAGTATTCGTGTGATTAAGGCATGCTTTATTATTCCATTAGAAATCATTATTGGATTCCCATTATTGAAACAGATGGATAAATTATATAAATAGGAGTATAGATATGGAATATCAGGTCACAGTTGACCAGTTTACTGGGCCGCTCGATCTCTTGCTTCATCTAATAAAAGAACATGATATGGATCTTCTTGATCTTGATGTAGCGGCTGTATGTGACCAGTATCTCGCTTATATTCAAACAATGGATCCTTCACTCTTAGAAGCTGTCTCTGAATATTTAGTTATGGCAGCCTGGCTTATTGAAATGAAAAGTAAACTATTACTTCCTAAGCCAGAAATAGATGAAGAAGATGATTATGAAGCAGAAAGAAAAAGAATGATTGAAAGACTGATTGAAAAGAACCGTATTAACGGTATCTTAGAAGCCTTTGAAGCTTCTTATGATAAACGTCAGACAATGCATTCTAAAATACCTTCAGCACTTGAAGAATATCTTCCTAGTGGTGAAGAAACTATTCCTGAGGGAATGGAAGTATATGATCTCATCAAGGCAATGCAAAGAGTCATGCAAAGACGTGCATTACTCCAGCCCCTTGAATCAAAGATTGCACGTGTAGAAATATCTATTGATGAAAGAACTGAACAGATCAGAAGCTATTTCTTACGTCATAAAGATAAAACTGTTGATTTTGAAGACTTGTTTGATGAAGGAGACCGCTATTTTGCGATAGTCACATTCCTTTCTATTCTAGTCTTAGTGAAAAACAGTGAGTTATTGATTACTCAAAGTGGTAATTTTGAAAAGATTTATTTGAAAGGAACAAGCTATGGACAAGAATGAGTATTTATCAGTCATAGAAGGTATGCTTTATATCTATGGTGATGAAGGTGTTACAATTAAAGATGTTGCGGAAGCATTAGAAATCACTAAGAAAGAAGCATATGAACTGATGGATGAATTACTCTCTTATTATGCTTCTAAAACAGTTAAGGGTGTAGATATATGTGATTTTGGTGGTACTTATAAGATGGTCACATTGCCTCAGCATGATGTCTATTATAAGAAGATGATGACTACAAGTGGTAGAAAACTATCTAAATCAGCCTTAGAAACATTAGCTATTGTGGCTTATTATCAGCCTGTTACTAGAATTCGTATTGAAGAAATACGTGGTGTAGGCTGTGAATCAATGATTCGTAAGCTTTTAGCACAAGCCCTTATTAAAGAAGTAGGACGTGATGATTCACCAGGTAAACCAGTCTTATATGGTGTTACTGATGAATTCATGGATGCTTTTAACTTAAAAAGCTTGGATGAATTACCAGAACTTAAAGAAATTGAATCTGAATTTGATGAAGAAGATATCTTCAATACAAAATATCAGGAAAAGGTAGAAGAAAAGCCAGAAACGAATTAGTTTCTGACTTTTTTTATAGTTTACATTCTTTTAATAGTTTTAAACGACGTTTATAATACTCTATCTTTTCTTTAACCTGTTTCTTTACTGCCACAGAAGTTGATTCTGCAAGAGAAATGGTACCAAGCATGATCAAGAGTGTCACGATTGGCATTCCAAATAAGAATAACTTAGAATGACTAATAAAGAAAAGGATACCTAATACGACAATACTTATTAATGCATATCTTAAAGTACGCATACCTAAGCAGTAACTATATATTTCTGCTCTCACATTTTTGTAGGAATTCTCTAAGAAAGTAATAACCTCCTCACAGCTTTCTACATCAAGTGAAGCATCATCAATATTTGTTTCTATTTCAATGTGAAATGCCATAGTTCTACCTCCAATTCTCTATCATTATAACATTGAATTCTAAAAAGAAAAGACATATACTTAAGAATGATTTTATGTTATAGTTGTAGACACACAGAAATGAGGAAAATACAGTGCATATATGGGGACATTTTAAAACAATCACAAAACATAAGATATTAGTAGGAAAGCTATGCTTTAAAGTACACTTATATAAGCAGGGCTTATTACATGACTTATCTAAATATACTCCTACTGAATTTATTACAGGAATCAAGTATTATAAAGGTACTTATTCTCCTAATAGTGTTGAAAGAAATGAAATAGGCTATTCAACAGCCTGGCTTCATCATAAAGGCCGTAATAAACATCATTGGGAATATTGGGTGGATTTTACTAGAAAAGGGCAAGTACCTGCCAAAATGCCTTATAATTATGTACTAGAGATGTTCTGTGATAGAGTTGCAGCAAGTAAGATATATGAAGGAAAGAATTATACAGATGCCTTTCCTCTACAATACTATGAATCAGGACAATATTCATATATATTACATCCTGAAACACGTGCCTTACTTCGTTTTATGCTTGTCTATTTAAAGGATCATGGACTTGATGATACAATCAAGATGATTAATAGACATCATGATTATGATGAATATTTTGTTGAATTTAAGGACGATTTAATGTAGATTAGTTAATGGAAAAGAAAGGGTGAAACAATGGAAGAAAGATTACAAAAAGTCATTGCACAGAGTGGTTATACTTCACGTCGTAAAGCAGAAGAACTCATTCAGCAGGGTAAAGTTACTGTGAATGGTGAAGTGGTAACAGTGCTTGGTACTAAGGTCACTAAGAAAGATACAATCTGTGTCAATGGAAAACTTATTAATAAAGAAGATAAAGTATATTATTTATTCTATAAACCAGAAAAATGCGTATGTACTATGAGTGATGAACATGATCGTACATGTGTAGCAGATTATTTTAGTGATAGTAATGAAAGAGTTTATCCAGTAGGAAGACTTGACTATGATACAACAGGTGCTTTATTTATGACAAATGATGGTGAATTTGCGAACCTTATTATGCATCCATCTAGCCATTTAGAAAAGGTGTATGAAGTATCTGTTAAGGGATTACTTACTAAGGCTGAAAAGAACCAGCTAGAAAGAGGAATTTATCTAGAAGGTGTTAAAACATTACCTTGTGAAATTGCGATTACTGGAAATGATGAAGAACATGGTACAACTATGTTGATGATCCGTTTAGTAGAAGGCAAGAACAGACAGATCAAGAAGATGTTTGAAGAAGTAGGACATCCTGTTAAGCGTTTAAGAAGAATTATGATTGGTCCAATCGACTTAAAGGGATTAACTCCTGGTACTTATCGTCGTTTAAAGCCTAAAGAAGTTAATGTATTACGTACTATGGCTTTAAAAAAGAAGAACGCAAACAAAAAATAAAAGAGGATGCATCGCATCCTCTTGCTTTATTATTCAGCTTCAATTACGCCAACTGGGCAGCCGTCGATAGCATCCTGAACAGCTGGATCTTCAGTTTCTTCAACGATTACCTTTGCTAATCCTTCGTCATCTAATTCGAAAACGTCTGGACAGATTCCTGTGCAAGCACCGCAACCTAAGCAGCCTTCATTAACTTTAACTTTCATTTACATATCCTCCTTATTTCATATACATCTATTATAACGGATTATGAGGTTTTTTGAAAGTTATTTTCTTAATTTTATAGGTATGCTATAATAGATACGATTAGGTGGTGATATTATATGTCAGAACAGACAAGAATGTCTAAGTATAAAGATTTACGTGATAATATTGATGATGATATGAGTTATGTACCTCATGAAGAGGATGATAGTGATGATGATTTCTTATCATTTATTCCAAAATCAAATCATCATGAAAGTCTAGAACCAAAGACATACGAGACACTCAAATATGAAAGCAACCCATTTGAATCATTACATGAAGAACGTGATAGTGTGGCTAGAACACGTATTGATACACGTCTTGATATTTTGAATGCAATGAAAGAGGATGCTTCTTCACAGGATACCACCTGTGATTATCATACGTCTGAGTTAAGAAGAGGACATGCAGTAAAGGGCGGTAGTTTGATGGATAAGCTTGCTGCAATGTCACCTGAAGAAGATGTTGAAGCTTTTAGAAAGTATAGTGAAGAAATACCACATCGTGAACCAGTAAAAACTGAACCAGTAGTAAGAACTACAGCACACGCTGAGCATGAGAGAAGACATGCACAAAAAAGAGCACCATTACCTGAAAAACAAGAAGATTCTAAACTTACAAAGATCTTAAATGGTGTTGTAGGATTACTTGTTGTTGCGGTGATTGTATTTATTGTTATGACTTTTCTGAATATTTAGGGGGATTTTAGAATGAAGAAAATTGCTATTGCGATTGATGGGCCTGCAGCTGCGGGTAAGTCTACGATTGCTAAAAGAGTTGCAAATAATCTAGGTTATACTTATATTGATACAGGCGCAATGTATCGCTGTGTGGCATATTATGCACTTGTTAAAGGCGTTGATTTTCATGATGAAAATGCTGTCTGTCGTTTATTACCAGAAATCAAGATTAAATTGATGCCTGATAACACTGTCTATTTAAATGATCGTGATGTAACTTCAGATATTCGTGTCAATGAAATTAGTGCAGGTGCATCTATTGTTTCTGCTTATTCTAAGGTAAGAACATATTTAGTAGCACAACAAAGAGAAATGGCCAAAGAAGGTGGCGTTATTCTTGATGGTAGAGATATTGGAACTGTCGTATTACCAAATGCAGAATTAAAAATTTACCAGGTAGCATCTATTGAATGTCGTGCTTTACGTCGTCATAATGAAAACTTAAGTCGTGGATTGAATTCTGATCTTGATGAAATCAAGAAGGAAGTGGCTGCACGTGATGAAGCAGATATGACACGTGAGATTTCTCCATTGAAGAAAGCAGATGATGCGATTGAAATTGATACTTCAGATATGACTATTGATGAAGTTGTTGCTCATATTATGAATTTAGTTGAAGAAAAGACTCAATAAGGAGGCGAAATATGAAAAAAGGTATTGTTGCGATTGTAGGTCGTGCAAATGTTGGGAAGTCTACATTATTTAACCGTATTATTGGTGAACGTGTTTCTATTGTAGAAGACGTACCAGGTGTTACAAGAGATCGTATTTATGCGAAAGCAAGCTGGCTTACAAAAGAATTTAGAATTATTGATACCGGTGGTATTGAATTAAAGAATGCTGATTTTAGAGAACAGATCAAGACTCAGGCTGAGATTGCGATTGAAGAAGCTGATGTTATTATCTTTGTAGTTAATGGACGTGAAGGTTTAACAAGTGAAGATAACTTTGTTGCAAGAATGCTTCAGAAGTCAGGTAAACCTGTACTTTTAGCTGTTAATAAGATTGATGATGTCGCATTTAGAGACAACATTTATGATTTCTATAGTTTAGGTATTGGTGAACCAATTCCTGTCTCAAGTGCTCATGGTATTGGTGTAGGGGATCTTCTTGATGAAGTCATTAGAGTGCTTCCAGATGAAGAAGATGAATTTGAAGAAGATGAAATCAAGGTATCTATTATTGGTAGACCAAATGTAGGTAAATCTTCTTTAACTAATGCAATCCTAGGTGAAGACCGTGTTATTGTTTCTAATATTGAAGGAACAACAAGAGATGCCATTGATACAGCATTTGAAAAAGATGGTTATAAGTATAGAATCATCGATACAGCAGGCATGCGTAAAAAAGGTAAAGTCTATGAGAATATTGAAAAATATTCAGTACTACGTGCTTTAAAGGCTGTAGAACAGAGTGATGTTATTCTTTGTGTTGTCGATGGTGAAAGAGGTATTATTGAACAGGATAAGCATGTAGCTGGTTATGCACATGAATTAGGTAAATCTGTTGTTTTAGTTGTTAATAAGTGGGATGCTGTCACTAAAGATGAAAAGACAATGGCTAAGATGGAAAAGACTTTAAGAGAACAGTTCAAGTATCTTGACTATGCACGTATTGCCTTCGTTAGTGCTTTAAAGAAACAACGTATTAATACATTATTTGATTTAATTGTAGAAGCTTATATGAATGCTCATAAACGTGTAACTACAAGTGTATTAAATGATGTTATTGTAGATGCTCAGGCAATGAACCCTACAACTACATTTGAAGGTGGAAGACTTAAGATTTATTATGCCAACCAGGTTGCAGTACAGCCACCAACATTTGTATTATTTGTAAATGATCCTAAGTTTATGCATTTCTCATATAAGCGTTATCTAGAAAACTGCTTAAGAGATCGTTTTGGATTTGAAGGAACTCCAATCCATATTATTTGCAGAAAAAGAGACTAAACTGACCATAAAAGGTCAGTTTTTTTGCACTTGTTTATCTCTATAAACGACTATAAAGTAATAAACATATCCTAATCTCATTGATATATATATATATATATATATGTTATAATATAAATAATCTTTAAAATATTAACTAAAAATTAATAGGTTAATTGAGGTTTAAGGGGTGTTTATTTAATGATCAATTTAAAAAAGAAAAGTATTATAGTTATTATGTGTATCATTGTAGTGGTTCTTTTAGGTGGTATAGGTATCTATACTCTTACAAAAGTTCCTAAGTTTGTCTTAAAGGATAATAAAACGCTTAAATTAGAATATGGTAAGAAGTTTCCTTACGATGCAATGGAATTATTAGATACTAAAGACATGGATGTAAAAGATCATAAGAAATTAGTAAAGGGATTAAAGGTTAAATCCAATTTTAAATATGAAGAAGGCAAGAATTATTTTGCGATTGGTGATTATAAGATTACAATGACTTTTATACAAAAAAAACTTATTAAAAAGGTAAAGGTAGTTGATACGACTGCACCAGAAGTCAATACTGATTATGCAAGTATTGATATTGTGAAAGGAACAGATTTAAGTAAATTTGATTTTAATGCGCTAGGTTTATTTAATGCTTCAGATTTATCACCTGTAGAACTAAGTTATGATTTTAGTGCTATTGATGCAAATAAAGAGGGGACTTATACATTAAAGGTGAATGTGAAGGATAGTTCAGGTAATACAACTACTAAAGAATTACCAGTAAATATCACTCCTGTAGCTAATTCAAATCAAGAACTTGTGACTGAGACAATCACTAATGAAGAAGGTAAAAAGGTCATTCGTAATACCTTAAAAGACAAAGAAGTGCCTCAAGAAAAGGCAGTAGAGACAAAAACTGAAACACATTCTAATAATGCATCTCAAGCTAAAAAACAGGTTTCTTCTTCAAATAACCCTTCTGTATCATCTCAATCACCATCTGTAAGTCAGAGCTTTGTTGCTAATATGTCTATATCAAAACATACAACTCAAGCTATTACAGTAGTGGGAAATGGTGGCAGTTCTGCAACTTTGACAGTACATACGAAACACAATGGTGTTTGGACTGAAACATTAAGCTGCAGTGCGAGAGTAGGTAGCAGGGGAATTACAGGAAGTAAACGTGAAGGCGATAAAAAGACACCAAGAGGTGTTTATAGCTTTGGACAGGCCTTTGGTATTGCAGGTAATCCTGGTACATCTAAAAGCTATCTTCAAGTCAACAACAACCACTATTGGGTGGATGACAGCAATAGCTCTTACTACAATAAATTAGTCGATGCGAGCCAGACAGGTATCCAATGGAGCAGTGCTGAGCACTTAGTAGACTATCAAGAAGCTTATAGATATGCCATTGCGATTAACTATAATACATCTTGTACTCCAGGAGCTGGTAGTGGTATTTTCTTACATTGTTCTACTGGCAGGGCCACAAATGGCTGTATCAGTGTCTCTCAAGGTGATATGATTCGTATATTAAAAATGCTTCAAGGAGATGCATTGATTGGTATATATCAGAACAAAAATAGCTTATATTAGTTTTTGTATTGTATAAGGAGAATTAAAATATTTAAAAAATTCTCCTTTTTTACTGTTATTTTTTAAAGAGAGAACTTAAAAAAGACTTTGAATGTAAGCGCTGTCAACCGAAATTGATAATGTCTCAAAAATAATCAAACATTAGCACCACAACGGTGCTTTTGTTTTGCAGCATAA
>NZ_JBEHVX010000053.1:0-16538 GCF_040227455.1 Catenibacterium sp. RTP21428st1_D7_RTP21428_210409
ATGGTGGAGGTTAACGGGCTCGAACCGCTGACCCTCTGCTTGTAAGGCAGATGCTCTCCCAACTGAGCTAAACCTCCGCTGCGGATATTATATTATCATCATATTCACTCTAAGTCAACAGAAAATAGAATTTTTTTTGTGGTTTTGTATATAGGTATATTTGATTAAATGACGCTTTTTTAAATTTTTGTTGATTTCTTCAAGTTTTTTTCTATTTTATTTGCTTTTTGTTATAGAAACGATTACAATTTAACTGTACCTAGTAATGGGTACATTTTAAAGGCTCTTGTTTAAGGCCGCTCTCAATGACACATACATTTGCTTTCCTTATTCAAGAGCTTTTATTGTGTCATGAGAGCATTTTTTAATTTGACAAATACTCTAATAAAGACTATATTCATTAAAACAGAGAGGTGATAGTATGCAAAGATTCACGTTTGATGATGAAGATGACTCTATTAAGGATACTAAGAGAGAGAATTCTATTCAGCAGGAAGAAAAAGAACCTGAAGTTAAAAAAGTTGTTAAGACAAAAGTGAAACATAAGAGATCACATTCTTTACCTAAACGTACTAAGACTAAGGTAAAGTATAAAGAGAAATCACATCCTGTCATGACTTTTATTAAGACTTTTGTGTTATTAGTATTACTTGTGATTATATTAGTAGCACTTGCATTTGGTGTACGTTTTTATTTAGATAACCCAGAAACAGTAAAACAGTGGTTCTGGCAAGGTTATCGTTATTTATTTAGATAGAAAAAGAGGTCCTGATTGGACCTCTATTTATTTACCTGAATGATGAAGAAATAAGCCATTGTCTTACCTCTAGGTACATCATAATGTTCTACGAGTGTGAGATAATCTGAATTTAGTCTTAAATTCTTCTCTACAAGAGATATTTCAGTTGTATAGATAAATACATACCCTTCTGGTAAAACGTGTCTGTGGATACGTTTAAAGAAGTTATCGTAAAGATTCTTTAAAGCACGTGTATCTTTCATCTGTGCATAGGTAGGCATATCAGTAAAGATTTCATCAAACATTTCATTATTTACAAAACGATTGGCATCCTTATTTACAAAGTGAATAGCCTGATTAGCTGCAATCGCATTCTTCTTAGCTGCTTCTAAGCCTTCTCCATAAATATCTAATCCCATTGCAAACTTCACTGGTTTAGCCATACATCTTTCAATAAGTGTAACACCACTACCACAGAATGGATCTAATACACGAGAATGCATGCCCATATATGGTTTAGCTACTTCCATAAGTGTTGCTGCTACATAAGGCTGCATTGAATTAGAAATAATTTCACGTCTATAATTAAAGCGCGGGTTTTCTAATGAACTTAACTTTAAGTATACATTCACTGTTCCAGGCTTTAATTCTCTAATAAGTATTTCAATATCATAATCAGATGTTACATTCTGTAAGTGTGAAGGCATTTCTTCAATGAGTTCTTGAACTACATCATTGATAACAGCTGATTTCTTTTCTCTCATTTGATCAACCAAACGATAATAGAAACATCCTTCTGCATCATATAAACGATGTAGTACGTCTACCAAGTTACTTTGCGCAATACGTTTACCAATTAAATGTCCATCCTGAGCAAGTCCTGAACAGCCTGATAATGGGAAAATCATTTCTCTATAATTACGTAAGCCTAGAAGGTCATAAATAGCCTTTGTACGCACTAAAACGCCCTGTCCGACTGGTTTATAACGTAAATGTTTCACCTGTTCAAAGAGTGTATATTGATAATAAGGAAGTGTTGTAAGAATAACATCGACTTCTTTATGCAATAAACGGATTGATTTCTTCTTATGATACGAATAAGAACGAATCATCGGATTTAAGACCTTTAATTGTGCTTTGATATGCTTGCTGTCTACTACTTCTGAGTTCATGAGTTCATTCTGGATTTCCTGTAATTCCTTAATATAAGGCTTACAATCATAATGACTCATACCTTTTAAATAAGCATCTTTTACAAAATCTTTTTCTTCATTCTTATAAGCATCTAAAAGAACAGAAGCCATCATAGAATTTTTAGTATATCCAAGTAGTAATGCCGCATTTTTTCTTACTTTAGGATCTTCATGAGATAAACAATCACATAATTTTTCTACAATAGGGCCATCTAATGTATCGGCAGCTGTCATTGACCCTTTTAATTTTATTAGATTTTGACGCAGATCAATGTCTGCGAGAATATTCTTTACAACATTTTTTTCCATATAAAACACCTCATAATCATATCCATTATATCAAATTTATCCCTTTGTTACTATAAAAAAAGTGCCTTAGAAGACACCTTTTTGTGTGATTATGTAATTAAGTGGTACATCAAGTGAGTGAGGATGAGTATTTTCTACTTCCTGAAAATCAAATGCTAAACCAACCGCCAGGGCATTTGTCTTTTTTAAACAGCGATCATAAAAACCTCGACCATAACCAATGCGATTATGATTTGCATCAAACATAAGTAATGGTACTACAATCACATCTAAATCTTTAACATCCATATGCTCATTAGTAGAAGGTTCCAATATATGAAAAGCACCCTCTTTTAAATCATCCATAGTATATATTCTTTGGAAATCTAATTCATCCCCTACACATTTTGGTACATAGATTTCCTTTTCTAATATATATTTCTCAATTAAATGAAGTGTATCCACTTCATGACGATAAGACATATAAAACCCTATTCTTTTCGCATTCTTAAATGCAGGCATTTCTTCTAAATAAGACGCAATTCTTTTTGAATAAGAAAGAAACGTCTCTTCTTCTAAAGCGAGACGTTTCTTAATCATCTGTTTTCTATCCAATAGCATCTTCTGACATATCAAGCTTAATAAGCTGATTTAATTCAACAGCATATTCCATAGGTAATTCTCTGCTGAATGGTTCAATGAAGCCCATAACAATCATCTCTGTTGCCTGCGCTTTAGTGAGACCTCTGCTCATTAAGTAGAAGAGCTGATCTTCTGATACTTTAGATACAGTGGCTTCATGTTCAATAATAGAATCATTATTGGCCATGATATTTGTAGGTACTGTATCACTTGTAGAAATCTTATCTAGAATTAATGTATCACATTCTACCTTGCTCTTACAGTCATACGCATTCTTGTTATGACGGACAAGTCCTCTATAGTTTGTCTTACCACCATTTCTCGCAATAGATTTAGAAATGATCTGACTTGATGTATGAGGTGCTGCATGAATCATCTTAGCCCCAGAATCAATGATCTGACCTTTATCTCCTACCGCAATAGTAATAACTGTACCCTTGGCTCTTTCTCCTGCAAGAACACAGCAAGGATATTTCATAGTAACAAGTGAACCGATGTTACCATCTACCCATTCCATTGATCCACCTTCCATAACTTTTGCACGCTGTGTAACTAAGTTATAGATATTCTTAGACCAGTTCTGGATTGTTGTATAACGACAATGTGCATTCTTGCCGACAATAATTTCTACAACACCAGCATGAAGTGAATCTTTAGAATATGAAGGTGCTGTACATCCTTCTACATAATGGATATCTGATCCTTCATCTACAATAATTAAGGTTCTTTCAAACTGTGCCATACGTTCAGAGTTGATTCTAAAATATGATTGTAATGGCTTATCTAATTTAGTATGAGGTGGTACATAAATAAATGATCCTCCTGACCAGACAGCCCCATTTAATGCAGAGAACTTGTTATCGTAATATGGAATAACAGTATCAAAATACTTCTTGAAGATTTCTGGATATTGTTTTAATCCAGAATCAATATCTAAGAAGATAACACCCTTCTCTTTGACTTCTTCAAGCATATTATGATAAACAACTTCAGATTCATATTGAGCACTTGCCCCTGCTAAGAACTTCTGTTCTGCTTCAGGAATACCTAAACGATCAAATGTATTCTTAATTGTTTCTGGTACTTCTTCCCATTTATCTGTTTTAGTATCTGATGGACGATTATAGTATGTATAATCATCAAAATCCATCTTAGATAAATCAACACCCCACTTAGGCATTGGCATCTTTAAGAACTGTTTTAATGACTTGATACGGTATTCAGTCATCCATTCGGGTTCTTCTTTAATGGCTGATATTTCTCTAACGATATCTTCATTTAACCCTTTAGGTGTCTTGAAGACAGATACATCCTCATCAGGATGATCTTCTATCACTTCAGCTTGTGGAATATTAAGATTCTCAATAGCCATCTCTATTCCTCGCTTCCTTCTAATAATTTTAAGAATCCAGTCCAGCCTAGAGTCGCACACTTAATACGATTGGCCTGCTTATGCGTATTCTTAAACGCAATCGCTTCTTCAAGAAGTTCTGGATCATATTCTTTTTCATAAATCATATGCATATAGTTATCTACAATATGCATTGCTTCTTCTTTTGTCTTTCCTTTAACTAGTTCAGTCATGATAGAAGTAGATGCCGTACAAATAGCACATGCTTCACCATCAAAACGTACATCTTCCACTACATCACCATTAAACTTAGCCTGGACATCAATATCATCAATACATGTACTTGAATCCATATTGACTTTCTGATATGAATCATCATCTACAAGTCCATGGTTTCTAGGATTCTGATAATGGTCCATAATAATTTCTCTCATGATCATTGGATCATCCAAAGAATGCATCAAGGAAATCATCTCCTTTCTTACATGCTTCAATAAACTGATCAATTTCTTCTTCAGTGTTATAGAAATAGAAAGAGACACGACAAGTTGTTCTTACTTTTAAGAACTCGTCTAGAATCTTTGCACAATGTTCACCAGCTCTTACTGCAATACCATAAGTATTAAATAAGCTGGCTGCATCCTGTGCAAATACATCTTTAATATTAAAAGCAATAGCCCCTTCTGAGTTTGGATTATATACAGTGACATTATCCAACTGAGACATCTTCTCAATCGCATAATGACGTAATTCTAATTCTCTTTGACGGATATTTTCCATACCGATGCTCTGTAAGTATTTAACAGCTGCACCTAAGCCAATCACACCTTCAATATGAGGTGTACCTGCTTCAAATTTATAAGGCGATTCCTTTAGTGTGACAAGTCCACAGCTGTTATAGCGTGAATTAGATCCTCCACCAAAACGTGTAGGCTTTGTTTCTTCTAATAACTCATATTTGCCATAAAGAACACCAACACCTGTAGGGCCACACATCTTATGACCTGAGAAAGCTAAGAAGTCCACATCATCACGTACAACATCTGTGACAATATGCGGTACACTCTGTGCCCCATCTGCCACTACAATAATACCTTTAGAATGCGCATATTCTGTGACTTCCTTGATAGGTACTTCATAACCTAATACATTTGTCACAATCGCAAGTGAAATAATCTTTGTATTCTCTGTTACAGCCTTCTTGACATTTTCTAATGTCATACGACCTTCTTCATCTAGTTCAATATATTTCACAACAGCACCTGTTTCCTCAGCTACATCAAACCAAGGCAATGTATTAGAGGCATGTTCTGCCACATTCAAAAGGATTTCATCACCTGCTTTTAAATGTGTTTTGGCATAACCATTCGCAATTAAGTTAAGTGAATCTGTTGACCCACTTGTAAATACAACTTCCTCTTTTCTTTTAGCATGAATAAAATGCTGAACTACTTCTCTCGCTTCTTCATAAGCGACATCCACCTGATGAGATAAATCATAATCTCCACGATGAGCATTTCCTGAGTAGCTAGATAAATATTCACATACTGCATCAATCACACATTGAGGCTTTAATGTAGTCGCACCATTATCAAAATAAATCAGTGGCTTGCCATGCATTAATGTCTTTCCATCCAACATTGGAAAGTCTTTTCTTGTATCCTTACAATTCACCATAACTAAGCACCTACCTTTGATAACGCCAATTCAAAACGTTCCTTAATCATCTTATTATCTACAACTTCGACTACTGGCATTAAATAACCATAAGTAATCAACTGCATAGCCTGACGTTTAGTCAAACCACGAGACTGTAAATAATAAAGATGTTCTTCATCCATCTTCCCTACACCAGCCGCATGAGAAGCCTGGACATCGTATTCATCAATATATAAGAATGGATTTGCACTTGCATAACATTTTGGATCAAAGACAATGATCTTATTTGTCTGATGTGATGCTGAACCATTCTGTCCATTTGTAATTGTACCAATACCATCAATCACAAGATGTGCTTCATCTTTCGCAACACCATAGTTATCCATGATACCAGTAGTATGTGGTGCATTATGTTTTATATGCACCTTATAATGTTTCTTTTCTTTATCCTTTGATAAAGCTGCCATTCTTAATCTGACATCTGCCCCTTCACCATCTAATTCAAATGTATAAGAGGCTTCAATAGAAGCATCAGATAATTCAGAATAGCCAAGCTGAAGCATACTATCATGAGAAGAATGTCCTTCATCTAGATAAGTATTCTTTCCTGTTCCTTCATTTTCATTAAAGAAATTAACATGTGAATAAGCACCGTTAGTAAATGTACGATTTAATACACCGTTTTCTTCAACATGTCTTGTTTCAATCACTTCTGCATGGACATTGTCTTCAAATGCATAATGTAGTGACATTTCATTCTTTACATCTACCACTACATGAAGCTGAATGGGTTCTCCATACTTGAATGTGATTGTTGTATCATTCACAACAACTTCTTTAGGAAGATTATCTTCTGTTACCTCCCCATCTACAAAATGAATATAGTGTTCAAAACTATACATTGCTTGTCACCTTATGGCCACATACCCCAATAGAAACAACGTCTTCGTCTTCTTTTTGAAGTTCAATGCCTAATTCTTTCTTTACCCATTCATATCCTTCATTGTTGATCTTTTCAATTAGTTCAAAGCCACCTTCTACCACAATATTTCCATCTACTAATACATGTACATGTGTTGGCTTTACTAATTCATATAATCTTTCATAGTGAGAAACCATTACTAGACCAAAGTCTTCATTCTTTTCTCTCATCTCATTGATATTATCAGCGACGATACGTAACGCATCAACATCTAGACCTGAATCAATTTCATCTAATAATGCGAATTTAGGTTCTAGTAATTTCATCTGAAGAATTTCATTACGTTTCTTTTCTCCACCTGAGAACCCTTCATTTAAATAACGATGAGCTAAATTACCATCCATTTCTAAGTCTTCTGTGGCATGGTCCATAGCCTTAATGAACTGATAAAGACTTAATGGTTTTTCTCTTCTCGCATTCATTGCAGAACGGAGGAAATCAGAGTTTGTGACACCTGGAATTTCCTGTGGATACTGCATTCCTAAAAATAATCCTTTACGGCTTCTTTCATCTACACTCATAGAAAGAACATCTTCACCATCTAATGTGATTGTACCCTGAGTTACTTTATATTTAGGATGACCCATGATTGTACCTAATAATGTTGACTTACCATTCCCATTAGGACCCATCAATGCATGTGTTTCTCCTGTATTAGTTGTTAGATTAATTCCCTTCAAAATCTCCTTGTCGCCAATCGCAACATGAAGATCCTTTATACTCAAAACTGACATCTTTTTTTCACCTCGAGAATCATTATAAAAGATTAAACGTTCAACCTCAAATAATATGATAAAGAATTATGTCTTTTTATGTGAAACATGGGTAATTATTTGAAAAAAATCACCTACCATGTATAATATATATGTTACGCAAGGAGGGTACGTATGAAAGCCAAAAAAATAGCGGCGCTATGTTTAGCGAGTGTTTTATTACTAAGTGGCTGTGGTGGTAAAACTGTAGATGGAAAGAGCGTAGTGGCTTCAACTAGTGAAGGTCATGTTTATGCAGATGATGTTTATGATACATTAATTTCTACTAGTTCAGGTAAGTCAGCAGCATTCCAGTATGTTCTTGATCAGTTGATCAATAAACAATATCCTATTACAAGTGATATGAAAGATAATGCAAGTGATATGCTTGATAGTGTTAAGAATTCTTATAAGAGCAAATATGGTGAAAATTCTTATGAAAAACAGTTTAAGAGCGATTTAAAGAGTGCTGGTTATACAAGTGAAAGTGAATATAAGAAGAAGCTTATTTATTCTTTACAGTATGCAGAATTAGTCAAACACTATGTAAAGACACATTATGATACTGTATTTGAAGATTATTATAAGGTTGCCACACCTCGTATGATCTCTATGATTAAGATTTCTGTTTCTGATCCTTCTAGTCCTACTGATTCTGAAAAAGAAAAATTAAAAGAAGTGCAGGAGTTATTAAAGGATGGTAAGAGCTTTGGTGATGTTGCCAAGGATTATTCAGATGATTCTACTACTAAGAGTGCAAAAGGGTCTTTAGGTGTTGTAGATACTACAAGTAACTTAACAAATACTTATGGTAGTACAATTAATGAAGCAGCTTTCTCTTTAACTGAAGGACAGACTTCTGATGTATTAACAGGTACTGATGGTTATTATATCTTAAAGTGTACTTCTACTAGTAAAGAAAAGATTAAGAAGAAATTAAAGAATGTGACTATCCAGTCTCCATTACTTACTTATGATGATTACATCATTTATCTTGCATTCAAGACTTATGATATTGAATATAAAGATGCAAAGATTAAAAAAGCAGTCAATGAAGCTATTAAAGAAGGCTTAAAGTCTAGAGCTGCAGAAAGGAAGTAATGAGAATGGCAGAATACAAACAGATCCATAAAGTAGAAGTTGAAAAGAAACCTTTTAAACTTACTAAGAAAATGATTGCATTACTTGTCATTGCGATTGTCCTTGTTGTAGGAGTGATTACAGCTTATATTGTGACTGCTGATAAAGATGGTTATACAAGTTCTGTAAAGGATGGTTCAACAGAAGTAATCAGTGGTGATGTAAGTGTGACCAAGAAAGGTTTATATGAATACTTATTAGACAACTATGGTGCCAATGAAGTATTAAATGAAGCTTACAATAAGATCACTGCAAAAGAGATTACTGACCAGGATGCAATTGATGCAAAAGTAAAAGAACAAAAAAATCGTTATGCTGAATATTCTGGTTCTTTTGAAACTTATGCAAAGAATCAGGGTTATAGTGATGCAAAGGCTTTTGAGAATGAAGTCGTTGTACCAGAAGCAAAATCTGAACTATTAGAAGAAAAATATCTAGATACAGAGTTCAATGATGTATGTAAGAAATATAATGTTTCTTATTTAAAGATTGTTGAATATAGTAAAGAATCTGATGCATTAAAGGCATTAAAGACAGTGACTAGTGCAGATGCAATGACTGCTTTAATGAATGCAAATAGTTCTAGTTCTACTGATTTAGGTTTTGTATGCAGTAAGAGTTCTACAACTACTGTTGATAAGAAAATCATTAAGGCTTTAAGTAAGTTTACTTCTTTAAAGACTGATGGTGTATATAAGGAAGCAGTTAAATTAAGTACTGGTAAATATGCAGTTGTATATGTATACAACACTGATAAGAGTGCTCAAAAATCAGATATTACTGAAAACTTACAGAACCTAACTGATGTAAAAACAGATATTGAATCTTATTATTTAAAGAAATATAAGTTCACTGTTGAAGATGAAAAGGTTAAGAAACAGATCAAGAAAATTTCTAGTAAATATGTGGACTAAGAGACGTGAGAACGTCTCTTTTGTGTTAGAATAAAGACAGGAGGTTTTATATGATGGATAATTGTATTTTTTGTAAGATTGCAGCTAAGGAAATTCCTGGCAAAGTTGTATATGAAGACGATACTTGTATTGCGTTCTTAGATTTATCACAGACTACTAATGGACATACACTCGTTATTCCTAAGGAACATTATGATAGCTTTTTAGAAGCAGACCCAGAAGTGATGGCACATTGTATGAAAGTGGCTCAGAAGCTTGCAAATAAGATTGTAGAGAATATGCATGCAAAGGGATGTAATATTCTTACTAATGCGAAAGAAGTCGCTGGTCAGACAGTGCATCATTTCCATATTCATATTATTCCAAGATATGAAGAAAATGATCCAATCAAGATTGAATTTACTGATCGTTCAAGTGTTGTAAATCTTGATGATATCTACAACGAAATCATGAAATAGAAAAACAGGGATTTAAAAAAATCCCTGTTTTTTTAGTACACACAATGATATGACATCTCTTTAAGTTACGATGTGATTAACCTCTCACAAAGTAGCGTGAAACAAATTCCATATTAATTTCTTTGATTTCTCTTTTACCTTCTATATAATCTTCATACATTTCGAAAGGATCTCCAGCCCCAAACAAGCCGCATCCACTGCAGTTCTCACATCCTGCAGAATCATTACAATCCAATGCTTCTTGTATAATTCTTTTTCTTTCTTCTCTTGTTGTATCTTTTATTAGTACACTCTTCATATCCATCACCCACTTCTAGTATAGAAATAATACATACAAATAGCAAGCAATATACCTATCTTTTTGGTATGTTATAAACATAAAGAAAAGAGATAGCATTTCTACTATCTCTTTCGTACGAATTATTCAGCAGCATCAAAATCTTTAGCAAGTGCTTCTGCTCTTGCACGACGACGTTTGGCATCTACTAGACACTTATCGAATAATGCTTCTGCATTTTCAGGATTGATCTTAACTAACTGAGAGAATCTGTTTTCACTCATTAAGAAGTCTTTGAACTTAGAATAATCAGGAGCCTTAGAATCAATTGTAAGTGGGTTCTTACCTTCTTCAGTTAAACGTGGGTCGTATCTTAATAAGTTGAAGTAACCACATTCAACAGCCCATTTTTCCTGTCTTGAAGAGTTAATTAATCCACCCTTGATATGATGTTCATTACATGGTGCATAAGCAATAATTAATGATGGTCCATCATAAGATTCAGCTTCCTTCATAGCCTTAATAGCCTGCATTGGGTTAGCACCTAAAGCAATCTGTGCAACATATACATGACCATAAGCCATAGCAATCTGAGCTAAGTCTTTCTTAGCAACCTTCTTACCACTTGCAGTGAACTTTGCAATAGAAGCAGCCTGTGATGATTTAGAAGACTGTCCACCAGTGTTAGAATATACTTCTGTATCAAGAACTAATACATTGACATTCTGATCATTAGCAAGAACGTGGTCTAATCCTCCGTAGCCGATATCATAAGCCCATCCGTCACCACCGATGATCCACTGAGACTTAGTCACTAATTCACCCTTCATATCAAGTAATTCCTTGATACGTTCATTAGCTGAAGCTTCAACTTTTTCTACTAATTCGTTATAAAGAGCCTTTTCTTCTACTCTCTGACCCTTAACAGCTTCATATTTTTCAAGAATTTCTTTTAATTCTGGTTCTACATCATTCTTATTTGCTTCAATGATTTCTAAGATATGTTTAGACATGTAGTTTTCTGCAAGCTTCATACCGAAACCAAATTCAGCATTATCTTCGAATAATGAGTTAGCCCAAGCCATACCATGACCATTCTTATCAGTAGTACATGGAGTAGATGGAGTTGAACCAGTATAGATTGATGAACATCCAGTAGCGTTCGCAATTCTCATATCAGAACCGAATAACTGAGAAGCTAAACGATAATATGGAGTTTCACCACAACCAGCACAGGCACCAGAAGCTTCAAAGTAAGGCTTCATGAATCCAACACCCTTCACTGTAGTTGTAGGATACTTGTCATCTCTATATTCTACATTGTTGTATACATATTCAGATAAAGCAGAATGTTCTAATTCTTCCTTAACTGGAACCATTGTAAGTGCCTTTTCACCACGTTTACCTGGACATACAGTTGCACATAATCCACAACCTACGCAGTTATCAGGAGAAACCTGGATACGGAATGATAATCCTTCAACACCCTTACCAATTGGTTTTAATACATCATTTGTAATATCTTCTGGTGCATTCTTGATTTCTTCTTCAGTCATTAAGAATGGACGGATAGTTGCATGAGGACATACCATAGCACACTGATTACACTGGATACAGTTGTCTTTTTCCCACTTAGGAACCTGAATAGCAATGGCACGTTTTTCTTTAATTGCTACACCATTCTGCATAGTACCATCAAGCTTATCTAAGAATGCTGAAGTTGGAAGGTCATAACCTTCAAGTGCATTGATAGGAGCTACGAAGTTATCAAAGTAATCATCACCAGTTGGTTTTCTTAATGGTAATACAGTTAAGTTAGACCATTCTGGATCTACAGTTACTTCTTCAATTGCATCTTTACCAGCATCGATAGCCTTATAGTTAGCCTGGACGATATTTTCACCCTTGTTGCTGTAAGACTTCTTAGCCATTTCTTTCATCTTAGTAACAGCTTCTTCGATTGGAAGAATCTGTTCATTTAATGCGAAGAATGCTGACTGTAGGATAGTATTTGTACGTCTACCCATACCGATTTCACCAGCAATCTTGTTGGCATTAATAATATAGAACTTAGCATGTTTATCTGCTAACTGTTTCTTTACTCTATTTGGAAGATAATCAGCGATTTCTTCTTTAGTAAATTCAGTATTTAATAAGAAACGTCCACCATCTTTTAAGTTCTTCAACATATCATACTTTAAGTAGTAGTTGTCTAATGAACAAGAGATGAAGTCTGCTCTATTTACATAGTAAGTTGCTCTAATTGGCTTATTACCAAATCTTAAGTTAGAACGAGTAGCTCCACCAGCCTTCTTAGAGTCATATGCGAAATAAGCCTGGCAGTATAAATCAGTATTATCACCAATAATCTTAATAGAAGACTTATTTGCAGATACAGTACCATCAGAACCTAAACCGTAGAATAAGCACTGAGTAACACCGGAATTGATATGGAATCCATGAACATCAGGTAATGATAAATGAGTTACGTCATCCTTAATACCAATTGTGAATCCTGTAAATGGATTATCTGAATTTAAGTGATCATAAACAGCCTTGATATGCTGAGGTGTAGTATCCTTAGAACCCATACCATAACGACCACCAATAACTAATGTATCAGCATCTCTAACGACTGAACATACATCAAGGTATAATGGTTCACCAGTAGCACCCATTTCCTTAGTACGATCAAGTACAGCAATCTTCTTAGCAGTTGCTGGTAAAACAGCCTTTAAGTATTTTGGAGAGAAAGGTCTATAAAGATGTACTTTAATAACACCAACTTTTTCTCCTTCTTTAGCCATTTCATCAATAGTATCTTTAATAGTTTCAGTTACTGAACCCATTGCGATAATAACTCTATCTGCTTCTGGATCACCATAGTATGTAAATGGAGCATATTCTCTACCAGTAATTTCAGAAATCTTCTTCATGTAATCTGCAGCAATTTCTACAACTGCATCATAATGCTTATTCTGAGCTTCTCTGCTCTGGAAATAGATATCATCATTATCTGCACCACCACGTTCTACTGGATTAGTATGTGGGTTAAGTGCGTTTGCTTTAAATTTCTTAATTGCATCATGATCTACTAATGAAGCTAAAGTTTCATAATCAAGAACTTCAACTTTCTGAATTTCATGAGATGTTCTGAAACCATCAAAGAAATGGATAAATGGTACACCTGCTTTAATTGCAGTTAAGTGTGCAACACCCGCTAAATCCATAACTTCCTGTACAGAATGTGAACAAAGCATAGGGATACCTGTTTGACGGCAGGCATAAACATCCTGATGATCCCCAAAGATATTTAATGAACTAGTTGCAAGAGCTCTTGCAGCTACATGGAAAACACCTGGAAGCATTTCACCCTGAATCTTATAAAGGTTAGGAATCATTAATAATAGACCCTGAGATGCAGTAAATGTAGTAGCTAAAGCACCACCCTGTAAAGCACCGTGTACAGCACCAGCAGCACCTGCTTCTGACTGCATTTCAACTACGTTTACAGCAGAGCCAAAAATATTTTTTCTTCCCTGTGAAGCCCATTCTTCAGCATGTTCGGCCATTGGTGAAGAAGGGGTAATTGGATAGATACTTGCTACTTCAGAAAATGCATATGCAACATGAGCAGCAGCAGTATTACCATCCATAGATAAATACTTCTTAGACATAATCTTTCAATCCTCCTTATCTACCATTATACGCTGATATGCAATAAAATACTATAATTAATTATTATCGTGTATTTTGTTTCTAACACATATATATTTCTATACTTCATAAGATGTATATCTAGTTTAGCCCAAAAAATAGTTGAATACTTTAATGTGTTCATTGCCATGTTCTATACCCGTCAGATCTAATGAGCGATACATCAATGCTTTAAATGCATATACAGGTAGGATAGAATCCGATAAACAATCACATGACAATCATCTCTTGTCATATGATTCCCCTTTTTTTCAAAGACAATAATTGAAATCAATCTGTTAATTCACTATATTTGCACTTTTTGCATTTTAGAAACGCATCTTCCATTTTATCCTCAGCTATTTCGTCCAATTCCTTAATGGCGCTTTTCTTTGCTAATTTAGATATTCCCATAAGAGATTCATAACACCACTCGCAATCAATGATTCGATTAAACACAGGACAATATCTATCTTCTTCAAAATCAACATTATCTATTTTTCCCATCGTTTAAGCACCTCCAATATAGCCATATAATTTTCACCGCAGTCAGTATACCTCATACCTGTTTTACATATCCATTCATTGTCTCTCAGCATAACAACAGAAGCCCTTTTTTCAGAAATAAACAATTTCCCTTTCCCGTTCCATTGATTGAATATCACTAATACATAGTCTATGTATTCTTGTAGTTCATCAGAAGTAATGTTTCTTTCTAGCATTCTATCAAATATTTGGAATTCTGATAATGATAGAGGTACATTTTCATTTCCTAAAATTGACATATTCTTTATATCGCTTCTTATCACTAGAATATTTCTTGGCTAACTTCACAGCCATATTAATTGCTTCAGCACCATAGGTGTATTGGAGAATCGTTTACACCTAGGATTGGAAGTGGTATCTGTTTGGTGGAGTCGCTTATACAAACATTTCTTTATACTTCATCGGTTTTCTATCTCAATGATTGTACTCACTGCTGTAATCATTGCTTTCATAGAATCCCACAATAAATAGGCTAACCTTTTTAGCATAATTAATTATCATCCTGTATTTTTACTATTAATAACTATTAAATCTTTCTATCAAATGCATTTGATGTTAAAATGGGGATGAAATATACAAAAGGAGCATAAAATGAATACGAAAAATTGTTTTATTGGTCAGTCTGGTGGGCCTACGGTTGCCATCAACGCCTCTCTTGCAGGTGTTATTACTCAATGCCAGGAAGAAGGATTTACTCATATTTATGGTATGGTTAATGGTATCCAGGGACTATTAGAAGATCACTTCATGGATCTAGGTACAACATTTAATTCTGAGGAAAAAATTGATGCATTAAAGCATTCCCCAGCAATGTATTTAGGAAGCTGTCGTTATAAGCTGCCTACAGTAAGTGATGATAAAGACACTTACGACTTGTTATTTAAAAAATTTAATGATTTAGAAATCACTGATTTCTTCTATATTGGTGGAAATGATTCTATGGACACTGTGGCTAAACTTGCAGCTTATGGTGAAACAATCAATTCCCCTATTCACTTCATTGGGATTCCAAAGACTATCGATAATGATTTGATGGGTACAGATCACACTCCAGGCTTTGGTTCAGCTGCAAAGTATGTTGCAAGCTCTATGTTAGAAATTGCTTATGATTCTTCTATCTATAAGCTAGATGCGATTACTATTGTAGAAATCATGGGACGTAATGCAGGTTGGTTAACTGCTGCGAGTGCACTTGCAAGAACTGAAAGTAATGATGCCCCTGATCTCATTTATTTACCGGAAGTCGTATTTGATAAAGAACGTTTCTTAAAGGATATTGAAGAAAAGTTCAAAGAAAAGTCTTCTATCATGATTGCAGTAAGTGAAGGTATTCATGATGAAAACGGAAACTTCTTAGACAGTGGTGATTCACAGCAGTATGATGCATTTGGTCATCCAATCCATTTTGGTACTGGTAAGGTATTAGAAAATATCTGTAAAGAACATTTTGGATGCAAAGTAAGAAGTATCGAATTAAATGTACTACAAAGATGTGCAATGCATATTGCCTCTAAAGTAGATATTGATGAGTCTTTCTTTATTGGTAAAAAGGCTGTAGAAACAGCACTTGCTGATCATACAAATGTTATGATGGGGGTTAAGAGAACTAGCAATGATCCATATACTGCAGAATGTATCTATAGTAATGTACAAGATATTGCGAACCTAGAACAGAAAGTTCCAGCAGAATGGATTACTAAAGAAGGTAATGATATCACTCAAGAACTTTATGATTACTTATATCCATTAATTCAGGGGGAAATTGCTATTACTTATAAGAATGGTATTCCTTCATATATCGATATTGCCCATTTAAAAGAAAATGAACCTTTAATTTTTAAGGGGGGTCAATAAAAAACTCGCTTTAAATATTTGGGGGTTTCCACTTGTAAAGGGCAGTC
>NZ_JBEHVX010000054.1:0-16361 GCF_040227455.1 Catenibacterium sp. RTP21428st1_D7_RTP21428_210409
GGACAGAATGGTGCATATCTTACTCTCATTGAAAGAAAGACACGCTTCTATTATATGATTCCCATCTCTGCTAAATCTTCAAAGCAGGTCTATATGCAGATAAATAAGCTTCATAAGTTTTATGGTGATAGCTTTAAGGATATCTTTAAATCAATCACCTTTGATAACGGAAGTGAGTTTTCTAGATGGAAGGATATAGAGCAGAAGCCAAAATCAAAAGAGAAAAGAACCACTGTCTATTTCGGTAGACCCTATCATTCATGTGACAGAGCCTCAAATGAGAACTGCAATGGACTTATAAGATATTTCATTAAGAAAGGAACTGATATTAATACAATTGATAAGGAGACAACTATTGATATAAACAATAAAATAAACCAGAAGAAAAGAAAGATACTTGGATATCTTTCTTCTGAAGAACTATTTCTTAACGAACTAGCTAAACTTAATGTAACTGGTAATACTATTTTCTATAATAACTAACTTATCTTCTTATTTCCAGTTTCTGCTTGCAATTCGGGATATTTTTTCAAAATAACTTCAATTTTCTTGTAAGAAACGAATGTTATTAGTGAAATAACACCATATTTAAAGAGATTGAATGGAACAAGTGATGCAATAACCATAGTTGTCATATCTTTTACTAATGGATTGATCTTAGAGAACATACCAATGATGGCTTCTGTAGACATACCAAATAGTTTCGCATACATTGGGAACATCACTAATAGGTTTGATGCAATCGCAAATAAGCTTGTTGCAACAGTTGCAAGTACCATACCTATTACAGCACCTTTTTTAGTACGATGCTTTCTATAGAATAAGCAGGCTACTCCCATATAACATACGCTTAGTAAGAAGTTAGATGCTTCTCCTACAAACATAGTTGTTGTTGGTTTAAAGAGAAGATTTAATACAATCTTTAAGAATGCGATTACTACACCAGTAAGTGGGCCAAATACAAATCCCCCAATTAATACTGGGAAATCTGAGAAATCAAATTTAATAAACATTGGTACGAATGGTACATTGAAGTCTAATACCATAAGAATTGCAGCTAATGCACCAAGTAGAGCTGCCATTACTAGTTTTTTAGTTTTCATTTTTGCCTCTTTCTATGGCGAAAAAAAATCTCCTATATATATCTTATAGGAGATTGAAAAAGTCATTTCATAAAAACGCCATCTTTTTCCATCCGGACTATACCGTCGGTACTGGAATTACACCAGTTCATGCTTTACGCTCGCGGACTATCACCGCCGATCAGGAATTTCACCTGCCCCAAAGATACAAGAACTATTATAGAAGTCTTATATGAGGTTGTCAACATATACAAAAGGTCTTTAAAAACGATAACATATTCGATATAATGAAGAAGAATTAAAAAAGGTGGGTACAATATGTCAGATAAACAAAACAGCATGCTTGAAGAAGAAAGAGAACCTCTTTCTAAGGGCTGGATTTTTGCAGGTATTGTTCTTTTTCCACTGATCCCTTTTGTATTAATATATTTTAATAGACATTTAAAGAGGAAAATGAAGATGATTTTAGGTATTGTTTATTTTGTTTTCTTGTTTGGTGTTTATCAATATGCATGTGTTGCACAGGGACCAGTATTAAGTAGTGTGATTATTCCTGATCAGTATGTCACAGTGAAGCAGGGAGAAACATACCAGATTCATTACAAGACTGATCCTCAAAAAGTAAAAGTAGACTATACACATTATTCATCTCAGTATGCCAATGTGGCAAGTGTTGACCAGAATGGTTTAGTGACAACTATTACTCCTGGTAAGACACGTATTACTTTGACTGCAGGAGATAATCATCATACTTATAAGAAGAAGTATCTTACAATCCATGTGATTGAATAGAGCGTGTTGACGCTCTTTTTTGTTAGGAGGAGGATTATGATGAATAAAGATGTTTATATTATTACATGTTCAAAATGTGATAAAGAAAATAGATATGAAGATTATAGCTGTGTAGGACCAGATCAAAGAGAAAGTATTATTGATGATTCTATTATGACTTATACTTGTCCACATTGTGGAGAGAAGACTTTCTTAAAGCATCCTTTGACTTATATAGATCCAGTTCATCATTTTATTGTGCAATATGGACAGGACAAGGAACAGTTCTTTCATGGTGTAGAACAGTTACGTACAGCACCTCTTTATAAAGATTATATTTTCCGTTATACAGATTCATGGTTAAGTTTCAAAGAGAAAATCATGATTCTAGAGAATGATAGAGATGATCGTTTAATGGAACTCTATAAGCTTGCATTAAAGAATGAACTAGATGAAGAAATGCCTTCTTTATTCTTATTTAATAAAGAAGAAGAAAAAGAACTCATGATAGCTTTAAATCCAAATGGAACACGTGCTTATTTCTTTAATAGAGATTGGTATGATATCAAGGAAAATGATCCTCTAATAAAGAAGATATTAAAGTATGATACAAGTCTTATGGTAGATAATACTTGGGCAAAACGGCTCTATGATTATCGTATTAGTGTTTCGTTGTGTGAAGTTCAGACAAAATTACAGGTAAGAACTTATTTGATTCCTTCTTATGATCATGTAGATGTAGGAGATTATGTTTATGTATACGAGAATGGTGAGAGAGTATTGGGACAAGTAATGACTAAGAATTTCAAGAATATTGCGGATGTTCCTGATCATCTTCATTTTATTGAAAAAGCATTACCAATAGAAACTGAGTATGATAAATATATTAAACATGAATATGAAAATTTACTTCCATTAAGGGATCAAAGACTTGAATCATTTTTAGATGTTTTAAATGATCTACGTTTCTATTATTATATAGAAGAAATAGATGAGAATGTATCTAATTATACAATGGACATAGATGGGCTTCATTTAATTCCTCTTTATATAGATCAACAAGAAGCCATAGATAAGAAACCAGAGAATGGATATGTGTTAGTTGATTTATTAACAGATGTATTAAAGATGTCATTTGAGAAAATTGATGGCTATATTATTAATGAGAATAGTTTATTTATATTAGATTCTAAATTTATAGATATGTTTCTTTCTTTTGCAAGACAGAAAAAGACCGAGATCAATTAAGATTTCGGTCTTTTTAGATGAGTTCTACCTGATGGTCACCCAATAGTTTTAATTGTGAGTTTTCTAACTCTTTTTCACATATATAACCTGTGAAATTATCAAGAGTCGCATAAGCATAATTACCATCCTGATTGAGCTTAACACTTTCTCCAACCATATAGGTTCTTTTACTTGCATTGATGGCTGTCTTTTTAGTGAGTCCATCATTTGTTTCATAGGTTGTTACAACATTATGTTCTAAATCAATCCCTACAACACCAATCAATGAGATATCAAAACGATATTTTCTAATCAAATGATTTGTGAGTGCGCCGACAAATCCATCTCTTGCCTGATTGAAGTCTCCTCCTAAGAAAATCAATCTGACTGTACTATTCTGTCTATAAAGCTGCATAATATCAATCATATTTGTCACAATAGTGACTGCAATATTCTTCTCAAATATAAGTTTTGCGATTTCTAGATTGATTGTAGAAATATCTAAGAAGATCACATAGCCTTCCTCTAGTAAATTAACTGCTTTAGAGGCAATGATTTTCTTTTCTTTACTATAGAGTTCTACACGTTGTGATACATTTGTATGATGTAAATTAACGCGGGCATTAATTGCACCTCCATGAACTCTTTTAAGTTTTCCAGCTTTTTCTAAGAGTGTGAGGTCTTTACGAATACAATCTTCTGTGACACCAAATAATGAAGCCAGTTCTTTCACAAATACCTGCCCTTCAATATTCAGTTTAGTAATGATTTGCTGGTGACGTTTTTTTTGTGACATGTTAGATCGCCACTCAAAATGTGATTAAAGATACTCACATCGAGATAATGTAAGTTCTCATGAACATTACTTACTATTTCATCGTGTATGCTTTGGATTGACAAAAATCATATCTACTCACAAGTTCTAGTACACTCCATAGTCGTAAATTCCCAAAATAGCCTTCGGTACATGCTTACGCTTGCGTTTGTTTATGCAACTTCGTAAGTCGTAGCATCTCTCAAATTAGTAGCAGCATTGAAATCTCTGTCTTCGATATAGCTACAGTCACATTTGAACATTCTATCTGAAAGCTTTAAATCTTTCTTGATATTTTTGTAGCAATGACATGTTTTAGATGATGGGAACCATCTATCTACTATTCGAAGTTCAATTCCAGTCTCCTTGCATTTAGCTAGAAGCTTTGTTTTAAATTCATAAAACTTCTGCGAAGCAACTGCCTTTGAAAGATGTCTGTTCTTCATCATTCCTGATATGTTTAAGTCTTCAACCGTTATATAAGATGGCTTTATTTTCACTATCTCTGCGATTATCTTATTGATGTAATCAGTTCGAATATTGTCGATTCTATGATGAAGCTTCTGTATCTTAAGCCTTTGTTTTTGGTATATCTCTTTTTTTGAGTGGACTCTCCTTTCTCTTAAGTTTAAAGAAATAAAGCTCTGCGTTGCAGAGTTTTATTTTAATTCTAATGTCTGCAGAATAAGTGCAAGGTCATCGTTTGTTAAATTACAGTTTTCGATTAAATTTTCAAGTTGATCACACTGTTTGCCGTTACCGATGATGTCAAAACGACTACGCCAAATTGTTGGTAAGATTCTATCATCGTTATCAGGGTCATAACTGCCAAATGAACGTTCCATGTATTCATAGGCAATAGGATTGACATCCGGTTTAAAGAATGTACAAATACGATTGAATAACCATTCCGGGTCGATGTTTGAGATAAAACCGTCATATCCGTCTGCTTCGATGTTATGTTCATATCCGGCTTGAATAAAAGCGTTCCTCCACTGTTCCTGATATGGTCGGTATTTTTTCCTAAGTTCAGGATTGCGTTGAATGTCTATAGCCTTGATGCATTTAAAATCAACATCTGGATGTTCCATATCTAAGAAATGACAGAATGTATTAATCAATTCAATGGAAACAAAAATCAGAGACTCTTTGTCTGTAAATTTCATGTTATCAAGTACCATGTTAATGCTCCTTTCTGAGTGTAATTGTTTTCTAATAATTTGATTATACAACACACATCTTCAAAATAGAAAAGGTGTGTTATAAGATAGATTATAATTTATCTCTTGATATGTGCTGTTATAATTGTGTAACTATATGAATTTATAGTAATTATTATATTTTCTATTTCACAATACCAATTCTTACCTTGTTTATATATATTACAGTTCTTATCTAAAACTTTATTTTTACAATATTCTACTACATCATTTGTATTTAATTTTAGATTTTTTATAATTCTATTAATACCCATTTCAGTAGTATGCACTTTATTTATATTATCAAGTAATATTTGTTTATCTTCCATAACTTAATCTCTTCAATAAATTATAATTTGTGATATTTGTCGTGTTCATTTTAATGCTCTTCTTTGAGGGGATTTGAACACATTTAATCACAACAGTCTATATATTTAGTTACTTACATTTTCTCCTTTAAAATGATATTTTCCTGTCACATGATTCAATGTGATCTTATAAATATAGCATGTATCTATATAATCCTTATTATAAGGATATGTTTCATAGCCGCAATGAATCAGGATAGACTCCATTGCTTCATTATAAGATTCATGAGAGACAGGTTCAACAATACCTTTACCTATAATAGATGAATAAGAATTAGATACAGTCTTATCTGGTTTACAAAAATATTCATATAGTGTTTCTGCCTATATGCCTACATGAGGATTCTCTTTGATCAGGCGAGTCATCTTTCTTTCTCCAGGTGTATAAATATAAAGTACTATTTTATCTTCATCATCACCTATTCCAAAGTTCATTGGAACGATACAAGGATATTCGTCATCTTGGAATGCAATATGTAATGTATCAAAATGATGAAGCATCTCCCTTAACTACTTTAAGTCTACTACTGTTTCTGACATTTCTCTCTCCCCTTTTGTATCTATTTTAACACATTAAAGGAAAGAAAAACTGTAAGCGGTTAAAAATATTCCAAAATAATAGAAGAAAATATTTAATATTCCTAATATTTGTATCTTATTTGTCTTATAGAACGCTAATAGAATATCAGATATGAGATAGAGAATAAGCCCTGTAGCCATCATAATAAAGCTAAGAGTATTGAGAGTGAAAGCTGTCAAAATAGCTTTTGTAGTAAGCCAGACTAGCGCAAATATATAGCTAGTAAGTTCTGTTTTGTAAGTTGGGAGATCTACAATCTTATAGTAAGCAAGTATTTCTAGAAGAATCATAGCAAATACAGGAACAATTAATTCTATATATGTAAATGGTTCAAAGTGATAATAGAAGAATAAGAAGGCTATATCACCAATTAGGAATGCATTAAGACCATATCTAAATAGTTCCTTCTTACATAAGAGTATGTCTCCAATCATATAGCCTAGTAATGCTGGAAGTATAAGAAGAAATAATTTTGTTTGATGAGAGAAATAAGCCGTGAGGATAAAACCTAATGAGCATAAACCTTTTGTATAGATGTGATAACGTGTACGCCATGTACATGCCATTATCAGAAATAATAAAATAAATAACACTATCATAATAATTTCCTTTCTGAAATAGTCTACCACAATTCAATGATATGTGCTATAGTTGTGAACAAAGGGGGGGGAAAAGACAAATGATCAAATTAATTGCGACAGATATGGATGGAACATTCCTAGATAATAAGAAGCAGTTTGATAAGTCTTTTATTGATTTATTTTTTGAAATGAAGGAACAGGGTGTACTGTTTGTAGCTGCAAGTGGTAATCAGTATGCCAGACTTTATCAGAAGTTTTTACCAATGAGTGAGGATATGTATTTTATTGCGGATGGAGGCAGTTATATTGCGAAGGGTCCAAATACATTAGAAGTATTTGATATGGACCGTAAGAAAGCATTTCTTGCAATAGAGAGAGTAAAGGAACATTATCCTGATTTTAAGATTGTAGTAGCTGGTGAGAAATACGCTTATGCAAGAAAGAAGGATCATCTTACTAAAGAACTTACTACTTATTATTGTTCAAATAAATTGATTGATGATTTTGATGAAATTGATGAACCTATTACTAAGATTGCGATACTTGATCCTAGTGGAGATATTAAGAATAATGCAGGAGATATTACTTCTATCTTACCTAGTGGGTTACAGATTATTACATCTGGTAATGAGTGGATGGATATTCAAAGAGATGGTGTAAATAAGGGTCTTGGTATGCGTTATATTCAGGAACATGAACATATTTCTAGAGATGAATGTCTCGCATTTGGTGATCAGATGAATGATTATGCTTTATTAAAGTCTGTGAAGTATGGTTTTGCGATGGAGAATGCAGTAGATGAAATCAAGAAACTTGCTTATGGTATTACTGATTCTAATGAAGATCAGGGATGCTTAAAGATTATTAAAAAAGCGCTTAGAAAAAATCAAGAACAGGCCGCTAACGACCTGCTTTAAAATAGAAATCGCAATGATTTTGGATATCAAATGAAGAAAAGTATTTTTCTTCTAATGGTATCCATTTTTTTATAAACATATCAAGAGCTTCTTTTCCATTTCTTTTTTCTATACGCTTAAGTCTGAGTGTTTCATCTATATCTACAAATATAGAAAGATCACAAGCATCTATTAATTCAGGATGACATGAATAAGCCCCTTCTATGATATTAATAGGTTTATAAGAGTATAAGGTTCCTTCACTTATAGACATTGTGGAACAATCAAAAGGACGATAAAGGACATCCTGATGATGTTGAAGTGGTTCTAATACTTCTTTCTTAAATCTTTCTCTATCTACATTACCACCTGGTTCATTATAGCGTTCTTGTGTACGCTGATATTCCTGAAGATAGAAATCATCAATATGAAATATATGACAATCAAAATATGCTTTTAATTTATTTGCAAGAGTTGTTTTCCCACTTCCACATCTTCCATCTATTGCGATAGTGACATGTCCCTTCTGTTGATATATTTTGTTCATAGCCTCTATTAAAGACTGCTCATTATAAGGGAGATACTTGAGTCCTTCTTCTAAATAATGAGCCTGTAAGAGTTCTACTTTTATGTCTTTAGTAGAGACTTCTTGAAGTGTTCTATCTCCTTCTTCTGCTTTTCTTAAAATTGTGATATGTGGATAAAAAGGTTTATCATCAAAAGATATATCATGTGACTTTAATGCTTCTCTTAATGTATTGACATATTCATCTAATACAGGATTATCTTTAATACCTACCCAATAAATCTTCTTGAAATGACCAATACGGTTCAAAGTAATGGTGATTTCAGGAAAAGGAATAGAATGAATAATTTCCATGATTTCATCCTGTCTATCTGTTTCACCAAAGAAAGCTAAAGTCATATGTAGATTATCTAGATCATAATACTTACCTTGAATCCCTTCTTCCTTTAAAGTATCCATGATTGCCATTAATTCTTCTTTAAAAGAAGAATTAAATGTAAGTGCAATAAATTGTCTCATAAAATTCATCCTTTCTATGATATAATAAATAAGCTATGTGCATGTAGCTCAATTGGATAGAGTATCAGACTCCGGCTCTGAAGGTTGCAGGTTCAATTCCTGTCATGCACGCCAAATATTGAAAAGAGGCAGCTTACGCTGCCTTTTACTATACACTATGTCTGATTCTTTCTATATGTATCGCAAGATAGCCTACTTCTTCGTCTGATATCTTTTCCAGAATCAGCTTTTCTATATAATCAGCGACACGACATGCAACAGCATAGCTTTCTGGGAACTTTTCTTTTGTATAGTCTGTCATAGAGACCTGTACATCTTCTTTACGGTCTAGACGGACCATTAAGAATTTAATATGGTTGACTAAACGAATATAAGCAATAGAGTCTTCATCAATCACTATATTAAATGTTTCTTCAACATAATTGACTGTTTGATGAATAATACTGGCAACCTGTAATGAACGTCCAGGTGGCTGAGAACTCAAAGCCGCATGAATATGAAGAGAAATATAACCAATTTCATCATCAGTGATTTCATAACCTAATCTTCTCTTAATGATTTTTCTTGCTTTCTTAGCCACTTCATACTCATCTGCAAATAATAATCTAATATCACTTGTCAAAGGGTTAGAGATGACCATATCATTCTTAATACGATCGATAGAGAATGCAATATGATCTGCAAGAGGTAAAAGAATCTTAGTATCTATATCACCAAATTCTTTTTCTGCATAACGAATAATTTCATTGGCTATTTCTAAGAAGATAGGATCAACCCCCTGTAAGACATTCTTACCAGTATTCTTCTCTAAACTATAGCATTTAATATTCTTTCCAGGATTCTCAATCACATCTCCTGCTTTTCTTTTGAAGCCTATTCCCTTTCCTAGTAATATAACTTCTTTATTAAGTTCATCTTTTGCGACAACTCCGTTATTGTTTAGCGTTCCAATGACTTCATAACGCTGTTTTTTCACTTTATTCTCCTTCATGTAATATCTGTTTTATTTCTGATACAATAATGACAACATGTGGTCCATAGGTAATTTGGATACCTTCTCCACGCATATATATACCCGCAGCACCTGTTGCCTTTAAAGCTTCCCCATCAACTAATGTTGGATCCTTTAAAGTCGCACGCAGACGTGTTGTACATGTATCAACATCTAATATATTAGGAATACCTCCTAATGCTTCTACAATAGAATGAGATACAGAACTGTCTACGTCAAGACTTTTCTTTCTAGAATAGTCTTTTTTTGTATGCAGTTGTGTATCTTCTCCTCTACCTACTGTTTTAAAATCATAACGTTTAATCACAAACTTAAAGATTGAATAATAAAGCAAGAAATAAATAAAACCAATTATTGGGACAAAGACCCAGTTTGTTTTACTATTACCCTGTAATATACCAAACAAGAAGAAATCAATCGCTCCTGCACTAAAAGTGACACCTATCGCTATATTTAAAGCCTGAGCCACTGCATATGCACTTCCTGCTAGAAGCGCATGAATCAAAAAAAGTGGTGGTGCTTGAAATAAGAATGTGAATTCAATTGGTTCAGTAATACCTGTTAATATAGAAGTGAGTGAAGCAGAAAGTAATAAACCTCCTGTTTTTTTACGCTGGCTTGGTCTTGCACAATGATACATCGCAAGGGCAGCACCAGGCAGGCCAAATATCATAAAGATATATTCTCCTGAGAAGAAGCGAGTGGCTTCTATACTGAAATGTTTGACATGAGGTGAAGCAAGTTGCGCAAAGAAGATATTCTGAGCTCCCTGGATCAGTTGTCCATCCACTACCATACTGCCACCAAGTCCTGTCTGCCAGAATGGAAGATAGAACACATGATGTAATCCAAAAGGAATCAACATACGCTTTACAAGACCAAATACGAATATACCTGCATAACTGCTATCTCTTATAAGTACACCTAAGTGATAGATAGCTTCCTGAATAGGTGGCCAAATATAAAAGAATAGGATTCCTACAAAAACAAATGTCACACAACAGATAACTGGGACAAAACGTGTGCCTGCAAAGAATGATAAGTAATCAGGAAGTCGTGTCATATAGAACCTATTATGAAGATAAGCAACACCAAGTCCTACTACTATACCGCCAAAGACACCTGTATCTAAAGATTGAATACCACAAATCGTATTGATTGTACCTAGTCTGACAAAATCAGCCACCTTCCCATCTACTATAAAACCATTAATAGTAAGTAAGGCATTAATAGAAGCATGCATAACTAAAAAGCTAACCAGTGCAGAGAAAGCTGCAGTCGCTTTTTCATGTTTTGCCATACCCATTGCAATACCTACCGAAAATAAAGCTGGAAGGTTATCAAAAACAATTTTACCTGCATTACACATAATTGTGAATAATGCATAAAGTGGTGTTCCCTTTCCTAATATAAATTGAAGATGGTAAGTCTGAATCATTGTCTCATTTATGAATGACTGACCTATGCCCATTAATAACCCTGCCACAGGTAAAACAGCTATAGGTATCATAAAGCTTTGTCCTACACGTTGTAATTTACTAAATAGCTTACTAAACATGATTCTACCTCCCTTCTTGCTGTATAATTTATTTTACCATTATATAGTATGAAAATCTAATCATTTTATTCTAACAATTTGTGAGTTTTTCTTACAAAATAGACCTTTTTGTATAATTCTTAAGTTATTTTTAAAAATTTCTTAATTCATTTTTATACGACAAATACTACATATTTTGATATTTCTTAATTATTTCTTAAGATTTTTCTTTATTTTTTATTATGAGGTGTTATAATAGAGCCTGTCGAAAGACAAAAGGAGAGAGAAAAAATGGATAAGAAAACAAAAGAAATCATGAGTTTCGTATCTAATAGAGTAAGAACTCAGAAGACAATGTTCATTCCTGTGTTTGCTATTTCCGCTTTCGCAATCGTGGGTTATACAGCTGCTGATAGAACAGCACCTGTTGTACATTCAAATACAATTGAAGTTCCTTATGGAACTGTCTTAAAATCTAGTGATTTTGCAATCTCTGATAACAGAGATCATACTGATACATTAAAAACTAAGATTCATGCTGAATCTTATGAAAAGAACCAGTTAGGAACTTATACTGTTAACGTAACAGTAAAGGATGCTTTCAACAATGAATCAACTAAGACTGTTAATGTTAAGGTTGTAGATAATGAAGCACCAGTTCTTGAATCTAAGACTGATGATGGATTTGTCATCAATGTTGAAGCAAATGGTAGTAGTAATTTAAAGGATTACATCAAGGCAACTGATAATGTTGATGGTGATGTAACAGACTTTATTAATTTTGATAAGGAATTAGATACAACTCAGTTAGGAGAACAGGTAATCAATGCATCTGTTGAAGATAACATGGGTAATATCGCTACTAAGACATTTACATTTAATGTAGGTGATACATCTGCTCCTGAAATGAATTTAAAGAATGGTAATTTCGTAGTAAATTATGGTGATAACTTTGATATCAACAATTATGTTGAAGCAAAGGATAACTATGATATGAATCCTGTTTTATCTGTAGAAGGTGAAATTGATACTAAGAAGTTAGATGGTACTCAGCCTATTAAAGTAACTGCAACTGATGCAACTGGTAATAAGACTGAAAATACTTATGATGTGACTGTAGCTGATATTGCAGCTCCTTCTATTACATTAAAATCTACTGATATTAATGTAAAGAATGGTGATTCATTTGATGCAAAGTCTAATATTGCATCTGCTATCGATAATCTTGATGGTGATGTGACAAGCAAGGTGAATGTAAGTGGTTCTGTCAATACTTCTAAAGCTGGAAGTTATACAGTTAACTATACAGTAACTGATAATGCTGGTAATACAGCTAATGCAAGTGCTAAAGTGACTGTTGCTGCTCCATCTAGAGGTGGATACAATGCAGGTGGAACAAGTGCTAAGGGTGGACACAGTGGTATTGTTGGAACTGGTTTATCTAAAGTAGGTACTGCTTATGTATTTGGTGCTTCTGGACCAACAGCATTTGACTGTTCTGGATTCACTTCATGGGTATATAGACAGAATGGTAAATCATTACCAAGAACTGCTTCTGCTCAGTATAGTGGAACTACAAGAGTATCTAAGGATGGCTTAAGTGCTGGTGACTTAGTATTCTTCGCAGGAACTTATAAGTCAGGTATCTCACATGTAGGTATCTATATCGGTAATGGACAGTTTGTTCATGCTGCCAACTCAAGTACTGGTGTTACAGTATCTTCATTAAATAGCGGTTATTATGCATCTCATTATGCAGGTGCTGGTAGATAAGAAGATCGAAAGATCTTCTTTTTTTATAAGGAGATTGTATGAAGAAAGTAATAAAGGTGATTCTAGGAATTGTATTAAGTGTTGTACTCGTTCTTGGTCTACTCGATGGTCTTTTTATCTACATGATCAAGTATCATGTCGAAACAGTAGCTAAAGAGTCTTATTATGAATATGAGGTTGTGATGCAGTCAGTCGGAGCGCCTCTATTCTTCAGCAGTGCAGATGGACGTTTGCTTCTTAAAAAGAATGATACGATAATCAATAAGATGGACTTTACATTATCAGATGATGGTGGAAATATTCGAGAAGATGTATGGAGTGTTAGCTGGTATAAGGATCATGTAGGTGTTGTGATTCAAGGAACTGAGCAGGATGATACACTTTATAATCTTTATTATAATGGTAAGACAAATAGTTCTGTTGTGAATGGTCAGGATGCAATTACAACTCAAGGTGATATGGCTAATAATAATGCTAATGAGATTAGAAAAGAATTAAAGATGGTTGCTGATTATCTTCATTATGATGATATAGATTATGGTATCAGTGCAAAAGGATGGATGTATGCTACTCTTTATAACAAAGATGGTGTCACACGTCATTTGAATTATTATGAAACTCATGATCATGAATATGTTTATCAGGAAACTAAGAATGGTTATACAACGATATTAGGATTTTATAAAATAGAAAATGGTCAGGTTATAGATGAACATACTACATCATGGCACTAAAAAAGATTCCGGAAGGAATCTTTTTATAATAGTTCTTTAAGTTTTTCAATAGATTCTTCTGTAGTCGCCCAGCTTGTTGCAAAACGCACTACAGTATGCGTATCATCATACTTTTCCCAGAAACCATAGCGTACATGCTTTTCTAGTTCTTCTAGTTTCTTATTGTCGATAATAAAGAACTGCTGGTTTGTAGGAGAATCAATATAGAATTCATAACCCTTTTCTTTAAAGATTGTTTTAAGCTTTTCAGCCATATCAATAGCATGTCTTGAAATCTTGAAATAAAGATCATCTGTAAAGAGAACATCAAATTGAACACCGTTTAAACGTCCTTTTGCAAGTAAAGCACCATGCTTCTTAATAAGGTTCACAAAGTGTGCTGGAGTATTATTCTTAGTAAAAACAACAGCCTCACCACATAATGCCCCTACTTTAGTACCACCGATATAGAATACATCAGTAATTTCTGCGATATCTTCTAGTGTTACATCAGTATCATAAGACATGAGACCATAACCAAGTCTTGCACCATCTAAGAATAAAGGCAAATTATAAGCATGACATACATCTGAGATTTCTTTTAATTCTTCTTTTGTATAAAGTGTGCCATATTCTGTAGGATGAGAAATATAAACCATACCTGGGAATACCATATGTTCATGGTTAGCATCGTTATAGAATGTATCTACTAATTCTTTGACATCTGATGCTTTTAACTTACCTAAATACTGTGGGACAGTGAGCACTTTATGTCCTGTATATTCAATGGCTCCTGCTTCATGAGCCGCCACATGTCCTGTCACTGCAGCGACAACACCTTCATAAGGCTTCAACATTGTATCAATGACTAATTGGTTAGTCTGTGTACCACCTGTAATAAAGTAAATATCAGCATCTTCTTTACCACATGCTTTCGCAATCTTTTTTCTTGCAGATTCAGAATATACATCTACTCCATATCCTGACTGCTGATCCATATTTGTTTCAATAAATTTTTCTAGAATGGCAGGATGTGCCCCTTCTGTATAATCACTTTCAAATGATAACATCTTTATATCCTCCGTTTTTTTGTATTCTACACTATTTTAGATATGAATACAAATAATGAAAATAATTCAAAAAATAGGAAGTAATTCACTCTGATGAATGAGTATATATATGTGTAAGCCACTTATTTCTTGTTTAGAATACTTTTACATAGAAAGATAAAGGAAACTCATTCCTCGAATAGTCAATTCATATTATTTGGTAGGAATAGGAACAGAACTATACTATAATAATCAAAAAGGAAGAAAATATAAGTAACTAAATATATTGAATATTGTGATTAAATGTGTTCAAACTCACTCAAAGGAGAGCATTAGAATGAACACATCAAATATCACGAATTATAAATCAAAGGATTTTGCTGAACTTTAAGGCATGCCTGTTAAGACATTATAACGTTGGGATAGAGAAGAAACTTTATAGGCAAACCGAACTCCAACTAATAGGCGTTATTACACTTATAATTAGTATTTACTGAATCGCGTTGCATTTTTAAGATTTTGTATTGCAAAAGGAATTATTGTAGACCTGTGTATTGAAGAATATGGAAACTGTGTAACGATTTATTAGATGAAGTAATGGAACAAAAAATCAAAAGCATAATTTGAATACCCACAAACCATAGGTTAGTGAAAATTAAATTTCATAAGCACCTATTAAACGGCGTTCTCGAAGTTGAACCTAATGCATGAATTTTCCATTTGTTCTATAATTAGATTAGAAATCAGATAGAGAACTCGTGTAGGATATTGTTTCAATACTTCATGTGCTCTCCTGCAGGTTGCAAAGGGCTTCGTAAGTATAAAAAAACAGATAGAAAGGGATGAGGAAATTGCTGAAGAGCTTCAAGACGGAAATAAATCCAACAGAGGAGCAGAAAGTCAAGATTCGTAAAACAATAGGTACTTGCAGATTTATCTATAATTTCTATCTTGCTCATAACAAGGAACTTTATGAAAGTGGCAAAAAGTTTATGAGCAGCAGTCAGTTTAGAGTATGGCTTAACAATGAGTATCTTCCGAATCATCCAGAATATTCCTGGATCAAGGAAGCTTACTCAAAATCGGTAACACAGGCAGTAAATAACGGCCAGACCGCATTTGAAAACTTTTTTAAGCACAAGAGTGCCTTTCCAAAATTTAAGAAGAAAGGCAGATCTGATGTGAAGATGTATTTCGTAAGGAATAATCCAAAAGATTGCCTTTGTGAAAGACACAGAATCAAGATTCCATCACTTGGCTGGGTACGTATCAAAGAAAAAGGATATATTCCCACTACAAAAGATGGATACGTAATTAAGAGTGGTCATGTCTCAATAAAGGCTGACAGATACTATGTTTCAGTTCTTATAGAAATCCCAGATAAAAGGATAGCCAGTTATTCCAGTGAAGGAATTGGCATTGACCTTGGATTAAAGGACTTTGCGATTGTCTCTAATGGAAAAACTTATAAGAACATCAACAAATCTGCAAAATTAAGGAAGCTTGAAAAAAAGCTTATTCGAGAACAGAGAAGTCTTTCTCGAAAGTATGAAAATCTAAAGAAAGGAGGGTCCACTCAAAAAAGAAATATACAGAAACAAAGGCTTAAGATACAGAAGCTTCATCATAGAATTGATAATATTCGTACTGATTACATCAATAAGACAATCGCAGAGATAGTGAAAACCAAGCCATCTTATATAACGATTGAAGA
>NZ_JBEHVX010000055.1:0-16312 GCF_040227455.1 Catenibacterium sp. RTP21428st1_D7_RTP21428_210409
AAAGGACAAAATAATTATGTAGGTTTTCCAACATTCTTATGTTGTCTTTTACCTACATTTTTATTTTATCCTTAGCATATAGGAGGCCACTCTGTTAATTTATCACTCTCTTCTTTAAGCTTTTTTTCTTCAGCTTCAAAATCTTCTATGGTCCAATCAGGATGATGGATTACAACATCCAAATAATATCTCACTTTATTTCTTCTCATGTTATTCCATACTCCTTTTAAAATTCATTTGATGACTTTGTATAATCTTTCCTCTATTCAAATTATATTATGTTGAACAATATTTGTCATCTATATTAGATATCAAATAAAAAAAAGAAGGCATCGCCTTCTTAACGCATACAAATATAAACAAGATATGCTACATAAATTGCAAGCATCACAATACCCTGCCATTTAACAAGTTCTTTCTTCTTCCAGGCAAAGCCCCATACTAGAGTACTTACAACAATTAAAATAAATGTATCAATCAAGTTTTCTGTAATAATGACAACAGGACTAATGACCCCGGCAATACCTAATACAAATAAGATATTAAAGATATTAGATCCAATAACATTACCTAAAGCCATGTCGATTTCATTCTTTCTTGCAGCTACAATAGAAGTCACAAGTTCTGGAAGACTTGTTCCTAAAGCGACAATAGTCAAACCAATAAGGTTCTGACTGAGTCCTAGCATAGTTGCAATAGCTGTAGCACCTTCTACAACAAAGTCGCCACCAAATTTAATCGCAGCAGCACCACCTACAATATAAACAATACACTGCCATACTGGTAGTAGCTTGATTTCTTCATCATTTTCTTCGCTTAACGCTTTATTTCTTGCCTGTAATGCAGAATAGATCATCCATCCTAAATATGCGGCAAATAACACAATAAAAACTGCACTATCTACTCTACCTAGCATACTGTCTAAACCAAATACAAGTAATAAAGCAGCACAGATAATAGAGAATGGGAATTCCTTCTTTAATGTATCTGTAGAAACTGCAAGAGGTACAAATAGTGTACATACACCACATACTACCATTAAGTTAAATAAGTTAGATCCTACTACATTACTGACTGCAAGAGCATTGTTGTTGCTCATTGAAGCAGTTACGCTGACTGCACATTCAGGTAAACTTGTACCCATGGCGACAATTGTAAGTCCAATGATCATTGAAGGGACCTTTAATCTTTTTGCGACAGAAGAACTTCCATCTACAAAGAAATCTGCACCCTTAATCAATAATACAAAACCAACAATTAATATACCAATTTCCATGAAAGTATTTAACATTTTTTTATTCTCTTCCTTTATATATAAACTGATTAATAATCTACCATTTTATCATAGTGTTAGTCAATAGTATCCGACGATTGAAGTACATCAATTATTTCATCATAATTTCACATGTAAGGTGACGATAATGACTGATTACTTGTTTATTAAAAATCTGTTTTAGCATATGCTTCTTTTTCATCAATAACCTTATTAACTACTTCATCCATACCATCAGTACGATAATCACGATAACCATAAGAATCACCTAAAACATGATCATCTTCATCTAATAAGACATAATCCACTACCCAAGTATCAATAGACATGCTGACAGGAATCTTGTTTAATTCCTTACACTTTTTCATTCCATTTTCAAAATGATAGATTTCTTCTAGTTTGATTTTTCTCTCTTGTATACAGGCTAACATATGATGCTCACTAGAAGTTCCAATATCTACTGCAAGATAATACTAGCTCATTTCCATTTACCTCCTTTTGTTTATGTTTTCCATTGATGACTCATTTGATATAAAAGAAAGATGTAAAAAAGTCCACCGGAGTGGACTATATTCCATTTAATTCATCAAGCATTGCGCTTCTGTTTTTATATTGAACCTTCCATTTCTTAATGATTTCATCAACGATTTTATCACCACCAGTAATAGACTTCATGATTCTTAACTCTTCTACAATTTGGTAATAATGCTTTCTGCTTCCAGTAGATTCAGCCTGTTTTTCAACATTTTCTCGATATATCTGAAGCAGCCGTTCAGGATATTTCTCACTAAGCAAATCGGTATATTGATGCAGCAAATATTTATCGTCACTTCTTAAGAGAACGTCTAATAGCTGTTCATATAGTTGCTCTGTTTCTAATATTTCACATAAGAACCTTCCAGGAGTAAGCTGTTCAATTATAGAGTCTCTTTCCTTGATCCATTCTTTATCAGAAAAGAGACTTCTCAGCTCAACATAATCCTCTAAATTAGTATCATTGAAAAAGAGAATCAAATTCTTTAATTCTTCTCTGTAAGCTTTGATATTTCCCTGCTTCTTATAAATATCTTTCTTCAATTTTATATTAAACTTCATACGATCTTGATTTTCATATTCAAAATCAATACATTCGTCAATATAATCTAAAGCCTTGTCATATTCTTTATTATTAATACAAGTATAGACACAGTCCATTCTAATAGGAATATATTCCCAGTACTTTTTATAAACAGCACTTATCTCCTTCTTTGATGCTTTATTCTTCTTTAAGAGTTCAAGATACTTTTTCGCAAATCCTTCAATTGCATATCCTCTATTAAAAATATCATCATGACTCTCTATGTAGTCTAACTGTTTTTTCACAAGATCAAGCTTCAGCTTTAAGAATTCTTTACCACTTAAACAATCAAAAAATATTTCAATAATCTTTTGGCTATCATAATAATCTCTCATGCTGTTGAGGTATTGTCCTAATTCAACAAAAGCTTCTAATCTTTCTAAGTCATCCATACACATAATTATATTTGCCCATTGGCTTATAATGATAACAGAAAGTGCAACCGTTTCACCTCCATTATCCTCAATATCTAGCTTATAAAATACTTCATAAGCTTTTAATAAAAATCTAAATGCGAGAGAATATTGATCCCTTTTCTTTAAAACATCAAGCCACTTATCAACAGCATCTTCATAGTTATCACAAAAATCACGGCTAAATTCATAATCGATATAATGATAACCATTACTATAAGAATCACAAACCCCCTCCAAATCATCAATCATTGTAGTCAAAGAAAATTCATTTTGTGTATATTGTTTAAAGGTTTCTACTAAATTAGGATTATCATCAAGTACTTGAATAAGAAATGATCGTACATCCTCTTCTGAAGCATCTTCAACAAGCTGTAAACTATCTATTTCTGGATGAGTCACTCTTAGTTGCCACTCATATAAAACAGCTGCCATGTGCTTACAATTATGTCCATCTAATGCATAAGGACAATCACAGGACATGCCTATTATTTTATTTCCATTTAATTTAATTTCTACATGATAAAAATCTGTCCCATTAACAACTGCTTTAATCCTATTAGAATTAATACGTAAATCTTCTACGCGATCATCAAAATAATAGTCATACCCCCTATTCAATATTCGTTTTTGAAAATAAGTTTCCCATTCCATATAAGCACCTCCCATATATAGTTCTATTATACTAAAAAAGACAGCATTTCTGCTATCTAATTCATTTTCTTATTCATATAAAAATAGAAACATATATTGAGAAGGATACCTACAATTGTTGCGATAGGTGCTGCAAGACCGATATAAGTAAGACTTGCATTAGGCTGAATAGACATATAATAAGAAAGAGGTAGACGTACAAGAAGTGTTTGTACTAATCCTTGTACCATAACCCATACTGTTTTATCATGTCCATTAAAGTAACCGACCATACTAAAGAGTACTGCAGTAACTATTGTTTCAAATGCAAAACCTTTTAAATAAGTATAGCCCTGATGAATAACACCCTGTTCTGTTGTAAAAATTCCTGTTAGCATATCTCCTTTAAACATAACTAAACAAAATACAATGACACCAATAAATAATCCTATACCCATACCTGTAAACATAGATTGTTTAGCTCTTTTTTCGTTATTTGCGCCTACATTCTGAGCCACAAATGAAGCCATGGACTGCATTAAAGCACTTGGTACAAGCATCGCAAAGTTTACAATTTTACATGCTACACCATATCCTGATGATGCCTCTAATCCTAAACGATTAATAAAGGCACATAATGCAAGGAAGGAAATCTAAATCAAGCATTCCTGCAATGCGAGAGGTACACCGATTTTCATTGCACGAATGCAATGAGGGTTGATTTTAAAATCATGTTTATGTATTTCAAATGGGAGTTTTCTTTTCTTTAATAATCCTAAAGCGAATAATACACTACATGCCTGTGCAAGTACTGTAGCCATTGCCGCACCTGCTGCATCTAGATGGAAACCTGCTACTAAAACTAAATCTCCTACCACATTAATAAGACATGCTACTGCTACAAAAAGTAATGGAGACTTACTATCTCCTAATCCTCTAAAAATAGCCGCTAATACATTATAAGCCACAATAAAGAAAATACCACCACCACATATTCTTACATACATAGATGTAAGATTGAGTGCTTGATCAGCTGCCTGCATGAGCGTTGAAATGGGCAATGCACATAATATCATGATGATGAATAAGAATACTGAAACTATTCCAAATAGAACTGTAGCACCACCAATTAACCCCCCAATGTTTTCTTGTTTCTTTTCACCTATATATCTTGCGATAAGTGCTGTAATCCCCATTGCAAACTGAGTGATCACAAATGTGACAAGGTTTAATACCTGACTTCCTGTAGAAACAGCGGATAAGCCTGCTGTTGTTCCAAAACGTCCTACCACAAGTAAGTCAACCGCACCATAAGCTGCCTGTAATACTAATGCGCCTAGTACAGGAATCATAAATGCGACTAATTTCTTAAAAATACTTCCCTGAGTAAAATCTGAATTCATTTATGCTTTTCTCCTTTCACACATCACTTGATAGAACTTTTCTATTGTTTCAATCATACAATCTGCTTCTTCTATAGAAATATCACTTAACCTTTGAGATAAGTCTTCAAAATAATCCTTATTGAACTTTTCAAATAAAGCCTGTCCTTTTTCACTTACTTCAACATAAGTGACACGTCCATCTTCTTTAGAAGATATCTTATTTAAATAACCTTTTTCTACCATAGAACTTACAGTACGTGTGACTCCTGGTCTAGGTAAATTGAGTGCAGAACTTAAATCTGATACTTTAACCTTTTCATGTGTTTCTTTCAAATTAAGAACTGTTTCTAAATAACGAATATATGAAGGAAGAACACCTTCAGGAAGTTCTGGTAATAAATCCAATATTCTTTTTGCGATATAACAGCTGTCCAGCATTTCCTTAGTTTTTTGACTATTCATACGCCTCTCCTTTTAATTACCATAGGTAATTATCTATGGTAATTATATAAATAATAAAATGAATATCAAGCATAAGAAATAAAGTTTTACTTATATATAAGAAAAGAGGCAGCTAGGCTGCCTCCAGAATCCTCATTTTGAGGATTTTTTTAATTACTAAGCTCTTTTCTTCTTTAAGAAGATGAATAAGAAACCTGATACTAACATAGCACATACACTACCAAATACGAATGTATTGTCACCAGTCTTTGGATTCTTATTGTTGTTGTCTTTGTTATCTTTGTTGTCCTTGTTATCTTTATCAATCACAACGCCTTCAACTTTAACAAGTTTAACTATTGCATCTCTTAAGTCAGCTACAGCCTGATTGACTTCTTCCTGAGTTGCATCTTCATCTGCATATACTGCTTTTGCTGATGTTAATGCTGTTTCTACAGCATTGAATGAATCAGCTGTATATAATTTCTTATCTAATGCTTCTGCTTCCTTAATAACTACTGCTAATTCATCTTTATTTACAGTGACTTCACCAGGAATAGCAAGTCCTGTCTGTGAAGTTGTCTTAGTTGATGTTAATGTGTTCTGATATAATAAGTAGAACGCAGATGCTGACCAGCTGAAGTTCTTAGTATGTAAACCATCACCAGTTTCAGGGTTATAGTTTTCATGGATTGGTCCATCACCTAATAATCCCTTAGCGTTATCAAATAACTTGTATGCCATTCTCTTAGCATCTTCATTATAACCATAGTTCTGTAATGCTTCAACGCCATATAATGCCTGGTCTAACCATACAGGTCCTCTCCAATATTTAGTTGGAGCATATTTCTGATTGTCCTTTGATGCAGTTGGGAATGGTACTAATGTATCAAACTTATCTGGAGATGTCATATTTGCTGCGACTGCTTTTGCCTGTTCTTTAGTAGCCGCTTTAGCCCAAAGTGGTAACCATCCTTCAGTACCTTTACCACGGTTAGTTAGAAGAGTCTTTGTAGAACCATCTTCATTAGTCTGTAAGTCATAGTAGTAACCAGTCTTTTCATCATACATCTTTGTATTGATATAGTCTGCTACTTTCTTAGCTTCTTTAGAATACTTCTTAGCATCATCTTTCTTACCTAAAACATCTGCCATAGATTTTAAGAAACCTTTTTCAGCATATAAGTAAGAGTTTAAATCTACAGATTCCTGGTTGATAACATAACCAACTGGTTTCTTGTTATCATCTCTTACAGTATAGATAAGAACTCCAGGATCCTTAAATGTTTCAGTGCTTAAACCTTCTCTGTCAAAACGAGTTGCGTTATCCATACCACTTTCCCAAGCAGCTGCTTCGATACCAGCTTCTGGACATACAACACGTTCATTGTTTTCATCATAGATATAACCATATTCATAGCTTCCATCGCTAGATGGTACACCAACGATCTTACCAAATCCTTCTACTTCTTCACCGATATAATAGCTTTTACCAGTAAGAGGGTTAGTATAGTTCTGCCAGTCGTAGCATGTTTCATGAACCATTCCTCCGTATTCAGCAATACCATTCTTATCGATATCACGGTTTTTATACCACCAGTTATGATATGCAACTAACTTAGGATACATTTCTTTTAAGAATTCTTTATCACCAGTTGCTTCATAAACACTCTGAACTGCCCATGCAGCAAGTGCTGGTTTAGAGTTACGTTCGTTCCAGTTTCCTCCATCACCACCGCGGTCTTCATTCTGGTTATAGAAAATACAGTCAATGATAGCACCTTCATCCTGTGGACGAACAGCATCTTCTTTAGTGATCTGGTAGTCGAATAATGCTCTAATGTTATTCTTAGCTAATTCTGGATTAAACTGTGTAGTTGCAACTACCTGTTTCCAAGAGTCCCAAGCCCACATACCAACGAACCACTTATAAGACATAGATGGTACGACTCCATCATGCTTAATTGCACCGGCTGGTGAGAACCAGTTAGTAGTTAATGTTTCCATAGATTTAACTGCAGCTCTTTGATAAGCAGTGCCTACAGCGTTCTTATTTTTGAAAATAGTATTAACATAACCCTGCCAACGAGTGTTGTTATCAGTTAAGTAGTGACCAGGTTTATTTAAGATATCTTTTACTTTTTCTCTTTCTGCAGTTCTTTCTTTATCAGTGAAAGTATAACTCTGTGTCTGATAAGTCTTATAGCTTTCATTTGCATCAATTTCTACAGAATTCTTCTTATTAATAGTATAAGAATGCTTATCTTCTGCAACATTGGTTTCTAGGTCATTTTCGCCTAATGTCACGTCAAATGAGTTCTGATCCGTTGTCATATAACGATATGTATAACGTTTAGTTTCAAAATTCACTTTCACGCCATTTTCGTCTTTTGCGAAAGTAGTACCTGTCTTATAGTCTGCTCTTGTTTCTTCTGGACTATATGTATACCAAGTAAATAAGTGACCATCCCAAGATAAATCAAGAGTTAATTTACTATTAGTGTTATTTTCGATTTCAGTTTCGATTAAAGCTGTTCTGTTAGTGGCAAAGATCAATTTTAGCTTTAATGTTAAATCATCCATCTTGTAAGTCTGTTCAAGTCTTCCTGGATAATAAACGAAATCTGTTTTTGCCTTAGTTAGATCAACCTTTTCTTTTGTCTCACCATTTACTCTTTCTAAGTTGATCTTATTAATTGAGTCAGATAAGTTGAATGGGTATTCTTCTGCGATACAAACAGGACCAGCGAACCCTCCATACATCTTGTGAGCTGCTTCTGTTGTTTCAGGTAAATAGTAACCATGCCAAGCACCCTGATCTGAGAAGTTGTTATAATCGTTTGTATCATAAGTTCCATAAATCTTTTCAGTTGGGACAGCTTTTACATTTAATACATTGCCAAATTCAGTTAAATCTTTAGAGCTTCCTACAGCGGAGATAGGTGACAATGTTCCGCCAACAATCACTGTTGCAACACTTAATGCTGCAATGTTCTTCAAGACTTTTTTTGCCTTCATATATGTGTATTCCCTTCTATTATTATTTTTTGTAAAGAGGTCAGTCTATTTTTATGACGCGCGCTTTTCAGAAAAAAAGGATATAACATATACAAATAAGGTGCGTTATTTGAATTCATTATGTCCCTTGTTGACTACGTCCGTCTTTTACAAGTCTAGTATAAATTTGAAAACGATTACCGTCAATAAATCGTTTTATATTTCAAACAAACTTTGAAATAGATTGTATACATTGGTATAAATCATCTATTTTTTATCTTATTCGCATGTAGAATTTGTTTTTATCAGTATTATTTTGCTCTTTATAAAATTGTTGTGACTGTCGATGATTAAAAGTATGGTATATTTTGAATCATTTATACCGTATGTATTATCAGATATTTTTAAATATATATTAAGCATTTATCTAAATTTAATTGACTTTAATTGTTATTATTAGAACATTAGTAATATTTATGATGATGTTTGTGGTATTTTTACAAGAGTTATTTTGATATTCAAACATCATGATTGTTTCTATTATAATACAATATGCGAAAATCGCAAATAAAATCATTAATTTTGCATTAAAGACAAATGAAAACAACAAAAATTATTGATTGAAATATGTATTCAACCAATACCCTGAATATTGAAATTTCATTTCTATACATAAAAACACATACAAGTGTATGTGTTCAAGTGATTATGTTCTATTTTGAAAGTAAAGCATCATTTCTAGATAGGAGATAGACGCAATATTGGTTCATGCTGATGCCTTCTTTTCTAGCATGCAAAGCAAGTGTTCTATGTAAAGTCTTAGGAATTCTCAATTTGAATTGTCCAGAATAATCTTCTATGCTATCTGGTTCATTAATCTCAATACCTTCTTCTAATGCCGCTTCAATCCATGCTTTCTTTGCATCCTTTGCATTATTCATAGCATCTTCTATTGTATCTCCACAAGTGATACAACCTGGAAGATCAGGATAAGAAACTACATATCCACCTTCTTCTTGATCTTCTACTATTTCTAAACGATAAGGTAAGGCCATATAATCATTGAGTGTTTTCATTGTTCTTCTCCTCTTTTTCTACAATTAATCTTACCATTTCAACATATACTCTTTTTATTGGTTCATGTTTAGGTATTGTGATAGGCATAGATCCTTTCTTCCTAAAAGGATAGTGACTGCTTCCTCCTTTAGGATAATTCATTACATATCCATAACTCTCCAATACTTTTCTCAATTCAGAAAAACGTAACTCTTTTGATAATGTACTAATCTTAAAAATTAGCTTATCCCATTTCGACATAATTCATTTCTCCTGTTCTTATTATAATATGGTGTCGTATACGGTGTCAATCATATAATAAATCCACTCTATATACACTTATACTACAAAAAAGAAACAATATCTTACTTCTCAACTAAAGAAAGTATTTCTTATGGTTAAGTCTATCACAAAGAAATATCACATAGGGTTACCTATATCATAATAGGACCTATTTCTGATGCACCTTACTCTCAGAACACATCAAGTGAAATGAATCGTAATTAAGTCATTACTACTTATCTGAAGATGACTTCAATCAATTATTGATGAAAATACAGCATATCTAAGGACATTTATCAATTTCTGTCTGAACAAAGAAATCATTCGCCTGAAAATTACATAAAGAAGTTATACGTTTACCCAAAAGGTGGCAGAGTCATAGGTCCCTATCACTTCAGATACACATATACAAAAGGCTATACTATATATTATCCAGAATACATACGCAAAAACTCCTGACTAATGCAGAGGTTCATTTCTTTTACTCTCTAAATCTCCCAATCAAATTCATCTATTTCTTTCTTAATATCCATTGAACCTGATGATTCATCTTTAAGTTCCTTCATGAGTTCTACAAGTATTTCTCTCTTTGAATTACTTACATCATTAAAACAGCGATGTACCATCCATATATTATGTGCTGTAGGATTCTTTCTTACTGAAGAAACTAATAATTCCTCATATCCATGCTTATAGAATTGTTCTAGAAAATGAACTAGATCCCCCGGCATGCCAAAATCAACCCTAGGATGAGTCCCTATAATTTCTAGAATAGGCTCTACAAGCTCAAAAGATTCTGGATATTCATTGATTGCATCAATCAAATCATCATCCATATAATATTCTTCATCTTCTTTAGCTGCATTCTGTAATCTAGTGATTATTTCTTCTTTTGTGGCTGGATCATTTTTCTGTATATAATCTATATTATTGTAGTTCATAATTTTAGCTCCTTGATAGTTTTTATTGCATATTCCACTCATTCTTCCAACGTATTTTCCAAATTAAGAAATTATTCCACGAATAGAGTCATATCCCCATTAATACAGCATTCATCGTGGTATAAAAAAAACAGCCTATTGATGAAATCAAATAAGCTGTCTTATATTTAGAGTGTTAGGTTTTTATAGTTACTTACTATGCTCTGACCTTCTTCTTACGAAGTACATATGCACAGCCAACTAATAATGCAAGTGAACCAATTGCAGCAACCAATGATGTAGTTACATCAGTTGAATCACCAGTCTTAGCTGTACCCTTCTTATCATCAGTTTTAGTTGTTACTGTTGTAGTATCTTTTTTATCTGAATTAGATGGGGTAACTGTAATATTTGGTTTTTCTGGTTCAGTTGGTTTTGTTGGTTCAACTTTCTTAACTGGAGAAGTCATCTTCCATAACTGTGTTCCATAGAATGGGTTAGCTGTACCAATAGCCATCCAATCATCACCTGTTGCGAAAGCACGTAGACCATGGTTATATGGATCACCAAAACCATTTGTAGTAATAGTTGTGATTGATTCACCATCAGCTGATGTATACATATCAAAACCACGCTTAGCTTTAGATAAATAATTTAATACCTTACCAAATGCAATTAAATTATCTTTCTTTGTGATTGTCATGAAATCTTCAAATAATTTCTTTAACTTTTCAGGAAGCTGAGAAGAAATCTGTGTGTAGTGTTCATATACTTCAGCATATTCATCTGCGAATTCCTGAGAACCTTTTTCATCTAAAGAAGATGATAATGGATCTAATCCTGAAACCATAGTAATAGCATCATTTGATGCTTCATCACTTAAGCTATTTGCTTTAATAGAGCCATCTTCAAGACCATTCACTAAAGCCTTTACCTGATCATCAGAAAGTGTAACAACTTCAGCATTATCACTATTTAAAGAATATGTTGATGTGCTATATCTTTCAGTTGCAGATTTAACAGCCTTCTGTACCTTTTCAGATGCAGATAAATCTTCTTCAGTATCCTCATCAACATTTGCTTCATCAGAATCTGTTTCAGAAATTGGCTGAGTCGGATATTTAGCATTCTTGCTTAATACTAATTCAATGAAAACCTTAAGATAATTCATCTGTGATTTCCATTCTTCTTTAGACATATTTAACAAGTCACCATTTGTAAACTGTCCGATAGGCTGTAATAAGCTGCTGCTGTCAAATGTACCAAAGTACATCTTTCCATCAAATACAGTAGACTGCCAGATATACTGGTTTTCATGATGTCCAAATCCAGAACCAAGTCCAGAAATGCCACCTTTAGGGAACATCTTAGTTGCATCACCTACAACTAATTCCATGTTTTCATCCTTATCCATACGATAAAGACTTACAGACTGTTCTAAGTTCTTAGCTAAGAATTCTACATTCTTTTTAAATACTAAATCTTCTAATGCGATTTCGATATCTTCATATTCACCAATATAAAGATGATCATTGTATACTAACATGTTACATGCACCAGCACGTGTACGTTCTGGATCGATACCAAATGTATATTTAGCACCATCTGCTTTATCACCTACAACTGGTCTCCATGTCCAAGAGCCATCTGCTTTTTCTTCACCACATACAATCGCAAATGACTGCATTGTATGTTCATCAGGTTTGTTTTCCTGTGTACCAGTACATAAAGCAACATAAAGCTTGTTATTGAATTCCACCATTTCCCAGATAGAACCACCATAGATGCTATCTGAATAATGATATGCAGGATAGTTGAATAAATCCTTCTTAGTTGCAATCTTCTTGAATGAAGACTGACCTGCTGATGGGTCTTTAGACTTTAAAATATAAGGTCCATCAACACCTACACAGCTCGCAATGAATTCACCGTTGAATTCTGTCATACCACGGATACCAGTACTGATACCTTCTTTATAGGCAGCACCTAGTTCCTGTGGAGTAATACCAGTGTAAACACACTTGATATCATCTGTCTTAGGATCGATGCAATAAATGCTAGGTAAACCTGCCTTAGCACCTTTATTACGTACAGAACCACAGAAATAAAGTTTATCTTTATAACGCATAGCGTTTCTGAAAAGTGGTCCTTTACCATTTAAAGACTTAGACATTAATAACTTAGTTTCACCAGTCTTAACGTTTACTTTACAAAGAATACCGTCAGAATCTTCATCTGCAGTACCATCTTCTTTTTCATGTCCATAGAAGAAGGTTCCATTGAACATCGCTTTAAGTGCAGCAGTCATAACATCCTTATCGAATTTATCACCAAGAGTAGTATCCATTAATGTTAATGTATTCCCCATTGCTGCATAACAAGTACCAACATACATCCAATCACCATAAGATGCTGCAGACCAAGCATAACTCTGCCCCTGGTCACCTTGTCCTGTTGCTCCCTGGTCCTGACCTGTAATACCAACATTTCCTCCACCTAGGTAATCAACAATACCATCTGGTGTAGACACTGCTTTGTCTGGATGAGATAACTTGGCAAAAGTATAATTACCATTGCTATAAGTTACCTTTGGTTGAAATTCAGAAGTATCTCCAGCTGCACTTACGGCAGAAGCACTAGAAAATGCAAGTGTAAGTGCTACGAAAGTTGCCCCAAATTTCTTAAATAGGTTTTTATGCATAATTTCCCTCCTCAATATATATTATTTTGCATTCCATTAGCCATAATTTTATCACCAATTTTTTTGAATGTAAAGCGTTTGCAAAAAATACAAATTGTACAAAATGACCTATTTGTACAAATAGTTACTTATAAGTATTTTGTTAATATATGTTAATACTTTAAAATCAATATTTAACTTATATTTTTTCATAAAAAAAGATTGCTAATTTCATTTAAAATCGATAATATTCGTCATTTTATTTCACTAATATTCAATTATCTTTATCAGTGTTTCTCTTTAATTACTTTTACTCTTTTTATACTAGTATTATTCAGTGGTAAATTTAAATGCTTTTTTAGCATTATCATAAATAAACATCGGATGAATGATGCACTTCCTAGACTTGGTCCTGGGAATGGCTGAGGATATACCATGTAAACAAACTAATTCTTCACCAACAATACATACTTCATCTTTAAATAGAATTCTTACCGGTTCTACTAATTTAAAATTCATATCTTCAGATAATCCACCTGCATTATGATGTGCTTTGATATCTTTTTCTGGTTCACCTTTATGAAATAAACCATGATTTACATGGACACATGCCAACTGATGAGCAATCGCTTTAATTAAAAGAGCTACAACTACAGAAGAAATCCACTTCTCCTTAAAAGTGCAAGAAAAACCTTCTTATCTCCTACCTGTTCTTTAATAAAAGCATAGCAAGAACTGCCTATTCTACTTTAAAAACAATGCATTATAAAATGAATCCCTACTAATGCAGGGGTTCATTTTATTATATGTATTCAACTAAAAACCACAATTTCATTATTCAACTCTACCATACCATCTTTCATATCAATGAAGTCATCTAGAATACCTTGTTCATCGAAAATATGGTTAAGTAAATCCTTTCCTTTTAATATTTCTATTTTTTCAGAAAACCAACAATCCTCCTTAATAAAACATAATTCATAATCATTTAAGCTAAATATGATAGCTTTGGTATCCCACACATCATAAGATATTCTGTCATTCTTTTCCAATACAATATGTTCATTTAATAAAATAACCTTTGATATAATCTGATTTACATTTACCGTAATCTGAGTATTATCAGGACCATTTCTATAAGAATCAGATATTCTATACACTGTATTTTCATTCTCTAATAAAAAGTAATCTAATTCTTCATATTCATTTATTAAACAATATACATTATCACCAATTTGAATATCTACCATTTCTGTTATAGTATCTGTACATTTGTATGATGTTATTTGTAATCCCACAAAAGATTGCATTAGTTTTGTATCAAATCTAAAATCATACATTCTTATTATGTCCCCCTAAATACTTTAAAAGTATACATGATAGTTTTTCTATGTTCATTTAGTAGAATAGTAGATTACTATAAGGTTACTAGTTGAATATCATTTTGTTTAATCCAATCCTTTAACCAATCACTACACAAAAAATCACATTCCATTGGTCTAATAAGCGTATAAGAGGAATTCGTTAAGATATATTGATCTAAATAACCAGGATGAAATATTGCAATACAGCATTCATTATCTTTCAACATTTCTAAATTATCTTCCATATACCTTTTTGGATCATATAATCCTCTTTCATTAAAATGAATCATACCTAATCCATGAATATGATTTTCACTTACCCATTGAGGATCCATAGGATTCACAAAAAATAAGCCATGTCTTTTTGCAACATTTTCTAATGCTTTCATATAATTAAAAGAAAATACAGCATGGCCTTCAAAATACTGTGGTTTAAATCCTGTGATTTCAATAAAATAATTTAATTGAGCTTCTATTTCCTTTTCACATTCTTCAATGTTAATTGTATCTTCTTTTCTTTTATTAATAACTTTACTTGAATAGAATTCACCATTTTCATCTACTAGACTTGGAATCTCTTCAGGAGAACATAGAGGCTTTCCTAAACAAATGTTTGTATGCTGGCCTACAGATACATTACAATCTTTAATCATTTCATATCCATCTAAAGCATGTTCCATATTAGGCATGAGTCCTACACTTGTAATAACACCATCTTTAATGGCTTTACAAATTCCGCAATTCACTCCTTCACTTATTCCCAAATCATCCGCTCTCATTATTAACTTCATAGTTATTCTCCTTTCATTTTAATAAAGCGACAGTATGCACCTAACAAATTAGAATCATTTTGATACATACATACTTCAACCTTTGGTTTTCTAAAAACAAAGGCTTCTTCGTAAATTACATCGATATTTTCTTTAATTTTTTCTACAAATAGCGGATCAGCACTTATTCCACCACCTATACAAATAACATCTGGATTATAAAGTACATCAATATTGTAGCAAAACTTTGCAATCGCAAAAAACCAAGCATCAAGATAATCATTTAATTCAGAATAAGACTTCTCTCGATAAAGTGCCATCATTCTTTCACCATTTAAATCATCTTCATGAGTCATTTCTTTTGATTTATTTACAACTCTAATTGTCGAATAAAGTGTGGCAAAACAATCATAATTACCTACTTCATAATTAGTGAATAATGGTGAAAACTCTCCTGCAATCAAATAACAACCTCTTAATATTTCTTTATTAATTATAACGCCTCCGCCAATACCTGTACCAAATATAAGGGCAACACTATTAGGATAATCTTTTCCACTACCAATTGTTGCTTCACATAAAGCGGCTGCTTTACCATCATTTTCTACAGTTACACTAATACCATCACATACCTCTGAGAGTTCCTGTGCCAGATTAAATCCTTCTAAATATTCTAATATTCCTGCAGTTAACATAACACCTTCTTCACTAATTCTTCCCGGAGCAGAAATAGCAATTCCTCTTATTTCTTCTTTATAAGAATCATATAAATTTTTTAATTCGTCTAAAAAATCTTCTGTTGTAGTATTTGGCGTTTTTACTTTTCCTTTATTAGAGATTTGATAATTTTCATGAATCAATCCATATTTAATAAAAGTTCCACCAATATCAATAGCTAATACACTTTTCATAATTTCCTCCATTTCCCCGCGCCTTCGTTGCGCGGACACAAATATATAACCAAACTCAAATCCCCCAAAA
>NZ_JBEHVX010000056.1:0-16256 GCF_040227455.1 Catenibacterium sp. RTP21428st1_D7_RTP21428_210409
GTTTTGGGGGATTTGAGTTTGGTTATATATTTGTGTCCGCGCAACGAAGGCGCGGGGAAATGGAGGAAATTATGAAACGCTTACAAATGAAATACAATTGTATCCAGTTCTTATATTGGATTACTAACTGTACGATTTTTGGTTATGTAGCCATTTTCTTACAATATAAAGGCTTATCAAATACAGAAATTGGTATAGTAACTGCAATGGGAAGTATTATGATGCTTATACTTTCAGCTAATATCTCTAACTTACCAAATAATTATGAAGCACTCACACCACATAATGTGATCTTAGGAATCTATGCTATACTATTCGCATCATTTAGTGCTCTTTATTTTATGACACTACCTAAAGTAGTCGTCATGGTACTATATATCGCATTATTATTCCTGGTTACTTGTGTTGTTCCATTTTTATCACAATTTGCGATGGACTATGTCAAGATGGGGCATGATATTAACTTTGGACTTGCAAGAGGACTTGGTTCATTCTCTTATGCATCTAGTGCCTTTTTAATGGGTTACTTAGTAGAATGGCTTGAACCATCTGTTATCTACATTGTCTTTATTATCTCAAGTGTTCTATTTATCATTAACCTGCTTGTCCTACCACATTCTACTATTAAGAACGCATCAACAGAAAAGCCAGCCAATCCATTTGGCTTGATCACGAAATATAAGAAGTTCTTTTTATTCTTACTTGGATTTGGTTTTGCGATTGCGGGTGCGACATCTTTATCTACATACTTGATTAATATTGTTAAGAAGCTTGGTGGAGATTCATCATTCTATGGTATAGCCATCTTCTTTATGGCAGCCAGTGAAACACCATTTATGACAATGACATATCGCTTAAAGAAAAAATTTGGACCTGAAAAGCTCATTGTCTTTGGCTTAGTCATGTATATCTTTAGAAACTTCTTAATTGCTTTAGCACCTAACCTTATTGTCTTATTAATTGGTATGGTGTTCCAGGGATGTTCATATGGCTTACTATTTGCCACTTATACATATTACTGTAATGATGCCCTAGCTGAATCAGATCAAATGGCAGGTCAGACTCTTATCACAATGATGGCCAATGGTTTTGGCTTCTGTTTAGGTAATTATCTAGGTGGTGTCTTACAGGATACATTAGGACTACAAAGCATGTTGATTTTTGCGATGGTTGTTACACTTGTAGGTGCTCTTATTGGTGTATGTACATATAAGTTTATGAAGGAAGATTAGTCTTCCTTTTTTTTGCTTCAAAAAATGAGTGTTAGGGGTTACATAATGGTATTAAAATGTTATAATTACCACGTTATAAAAACATTGCTGTTTTTTGTATTCTGTAATTATTTTTGAAACAATTACTATATAATAGTAATATAGATTAGTACAGAAAAGGGGATCAATATGAGTTTTTTACAGAAATTAGGTAAGTCCCTGATGCTTCCAGTGACTATTATGCCTCTGGCTGCATTATTAAAGGGTATTGGCTATTGGATTGATCCTATTGGGTGGGGTGTCAATAATCCATTTGCGGCATTTCTTATATTATCAGGTGGTGTAGTCATAGATCATCTTCCTATCCTTTTTGCGATTGCTGTCGCAATCGGTATGACGGATAAGAAGAATGCATCGTTGTCTTTGGCAGCAGTCATCAATTATCTCATGATCACTAAAATACTCTCTCCTGAGGGCATTTCATTGATCTCGGGTTTACATATAAGCCAAGTCTCTATTGCCTTTGGTGAGACGGATAATGCGTTTATCGGGATTATGGTAGGATTGATTGTCGCCTTCTGTTATAAGAAGTTCAATCATATAGAAATACCTGGTCCTTTATCATTCTTTAGTGGTGAAAGATTCATTCCTATTATTTCAGGTATGATTACACTTTTATTTGCTGGTGTTTTTATGTATGTCTGGCCGATGCTTTATGAAACATTTATTCATTTTGGAACATGGATGGCAGGTTTAGGACCAATTAGCGCTGGTTTATATGGATTCTTTAATAGACTTCTTATACCAACAGGATTACATCATGCCCTAAATTCTGTTTTCTGGTTTAATGTTGCGGGTATTAATGATATTGGACGATTCTGGGGTACAGTATCAGGAGGTATTAAAGGTGTGACTGGTACGTATCAGGCAGGATTCTATCCTGTCATGATGTTTGGTTTACCAGCAGGCGCACTGGCAATCTATCAATGTGCCTCACCTGATAAGAAAAAGAAAGTAGGCACATTGATGCTTTCAGCTGCTCTTGCATCTTTTCTAACAGGTATTACAGAACCATTAGAGTTTTCTTTTATGTTTTTAGCACCTAGTTTATATATCGCCCATGCAGTCATGACAGGAATCATGATGTTTATAGCTGCATCATTTCACTGGCTCGCTGGTTTTAGTTTCTCAGCTGGTCTTATAGACTATATATTGAGTTTTAAGGCACCATTCTCCTATCATGCCAACTATTTGATTCTTTTAGGAGTCATCTGTGGTGTGCTCTATTATATTGTATTTAGAACTATGATTCTTCATTTTAATCTCATGACACTAGGACGTATGAAAGATGAAGTTAGTACAAAACAATCATTTGATTATGATGATTTGGCTATTTGTTTTGTGGAAGCTCTTGGTGGTAGAAGTAATTGTATATCTGCAGATGCCTGTATTACACGTTTAAGAGTAGAGTTAAATGACATACATTCTATTAATAAAGACGAAATATCTCAATTAGGCTATGAACATGTCACAATTGCAGGAAACCATAATGTACAGATATTAGTAGGCACCAATGCCCAGTTCATTGCGGATGCGATGAACGATATATTAATGTAAAGGGGACTATTATGAGAATTATTAAGATTTTCAACAACAATTCCATTGCGGCTATCTCACCAGAATTAGGAGATATTATCCTAACAGGTTCAGGAATAGGGTTCCAGAAGAAGGTAGGGGATAGTGTTGATTCCACTAAAATAGAAAAGACATATATGTTTAAAGAAGACCCTCATAAAAGATTAGAAAGAGAAGATGATATCTCTCCTGATTGTTATGAGATGACTGATAAGATTGTCTCTCGTGCAATTAAGAAGCTTAAATCACGCTATTATGGGGAAATATTCCTTACTATGACAGATCATATTTCCTTTGCCTTAAAACGTAAGCAGGAGAATATAAGAATCCCTTATGTCATACTTGGAGATGTAAGTATTCTTTATAAGAATGAATATGAAATAGGTTTATGGGCATTAAGCTATATTAAGAAGAAAACAGGTATTACATTGGATCTAGAAGAAGCCAACTATATAGCCTTGCATTTAGTGAATTTCTCAATGGACAATAATACCCATAATGCGACTAAGATATTAAGCTTTGTGACTGATATTATCGGTATTATTGAAAATAGTATGAAGGTGACTATTTCTCCTCAGTCACTCAGTTATGCAAGACTCTCTACGCATTTAAAATATCTAGCTGAACGTATCTTTATAGGACAGGAAATAAACCTTAAAGATACAACAGAAGACATCAGACAACTATTAAAAGAGAATTTAAGACTCTCTATGTGTATTAATCGTATTGTGAAACATATTAAAGAGAAATATAAATATGATTTATCACCGGATGAACAGACATTCTTGTGTATACATATTAAACGTGTCATGCAGTAAAACTATAAAAAGATGCATGTTGACTTTGATTTTGGCGTAAACTATAATGAATATGAAAGAAGGAACAACCAGTAAGCGGTTGCCCTTGGATTTGTATGTTTGAAATAATTACCTCAAACTTTTGCCGAGAGCGAGGTAGTTATTTTTTTGCGTTCTTATCAAAAAATCATAATAAACTATTAATTGTTGGCATGATTAAATTATCAGTTTCATGTTCTGCTGACTTCAAATGCCTAAAAATATCATAAAATAAGATATGAAAACGCTTGCTTAATATAATAGATACTGTTATACTAATTGAGTCAATGTGGATTGTTACTCTAAGCAGGCAAGACCAAATAAAGATTATGACATACATTTTTTTGTCATACTTTATTTGGTCTTTATTTTTTGTAAAAATCCATGTTTGAATACTCATTTCATCAACTAGGAGCATGAAATGAGACAAAATATAAAAGAAAGGAGAACATGATGAAAGGAAAGAAAATCATTACTTATGCAGTAAGTTTTCTTGTTGCATTAGGCTGTGTATCAGCTTTTCCAGTGACTGTAAAAGCTGATACAGGGTATGAAGTCTATCCTAATCCACATTCTATGAATTATAGTGATGGGGATTATGAAATGACAAGTCAGGTCAATGTTGTCTATGAAGATGGTATTGATGAAGACACAAAAGCAAGACTAAATGAAGTTCTTGCATTAAAAGGCATGAATGCAAGTATTTCTAGTGAAAAGAAAGCTGGAAAGACAAACATTCTTGTTGGTGTGAAGGGTTCTAAACAATATGTAGATTCACAGTTTGGAACAACTTCAGCAGGTTTATTTGATAAACTTGATTCTTATGCTTTAAAGTCTGATAAAGGCACTATTTCTATCTTAGGTAAAGATACGGATGCTGCTTTTTATGGACTTACAAGCTTATATCACATTTTTAAACAGGTAGAGGGGAAAACAATTAGAAACTTCTCTATCGAGGATTATGCGGATGTTGCAAGCCGTGGATTTATTGAGGGTTATTATGGGAATCCATGGTCAACAGAAGATCGTTGTAAATTGATGGAATGGGGAGGCTATTATAAGCTTAATTCTTATTTCTATGCTCCTAAAGATGATCCAAAGCATAACGCTAAGTGGCGTGACCTTTATACAGAAGAAGAAATCAATACAAAGATCAAACCACTTGCAGAGGCTGGAAACAAATCTAAATGCCGTTTCGTATTTGCCTTACATCCTTATATGAATCACCCAATCCGTTATAACTCTGAAGCAAACTATCAGGCTGACTTAAAGGTTATGCAGGCTAAGTTTAAACAGGTTATTGATGCTGGTGTTCGTCAGATTGCAATTCTTGCAGACGATGCTGGTAACGTAGGTGGTGCTAATTATACAAGAACATTGACAGATATGTCTAACTGGCTTAAAGAATTACAGCCTTCTTACCCTGGCTTAAAGTTGACATTACCATTCTGTACTCAGGAATATATGGGTTATGGTCAGTCTTACTACCGTGACTTCCCTGAAAACGTACAGATTATTATGACTGGTGGACGTGTATGGGGTGAAGTAACTAATAACTTTACTTCTTCATTCACTAATACTGCAGGTCGTGGTCCTTATATGTGGATTAACTGGCCATGTACTGATAACTCTAAGAAGCATCTAATCATGGGTGGTTATACAACATTCCTTCATCCAGGTGTTGATCCTTCTAAGATACAGGGTATTGTATTAAACCCAATGCAGCAGTCAGAACCAAGTAAAGTCGCAATATTTGGTAATGCATGTTATTCATGGAATATCTGGAAAACTGAAGAAGAAGCAAATAAGTGCTATGATGCTTCATTCAAATATGTGGATCATAATGGTTATGAAGAAACTGAAGCATCAACTGCTTTAAGAGAATTATCTAAACATATGATCAACCAGAATATGGATAGCAGAGTGACTCGTTTAGAAGAATCTGTTGAATTAAAAGAAAAACTCAATGCATTCAAGACTAAAATATCTAAAGGTGAAAAGATCACTGATGAAGAATTTGATGACATCATCAACGAATTCACAGTATTACAGAATGCGTCTCAAACTTATCGTGCAAGCGGTAATGAAAGAATCAAGTCTCAGATTGTTTACTGGTTAAACTGCTGGGATGATACAACAAATGCTGCTTTAAACTATATTAAAGGTATTAGAGCTGCACAGAATGAAGAAGACAATGCATCTATCTGGGACTATTATGCCAATGCACAAGCTGCTTTTGAAAAGAGCAAGTCTTATGGTTTCCACTATGTAGACCATTTAGAATATGCTGAAGTAGGTGTACAGCATATCGTACCATTTATTAAATCATTAGATTCTTATTTATCTGAAGTCGTATCTACAATCGTTAATCCAGATAAACAGATTGCGAAATATATCACTAACCGTGAAGATACTCCAGATGGTAAGGAAGATAACATCTTTGATGGTAATGCTTCTACAGAATTAGTTTACAAGAGCCCTAATACTATTTCTGCAGGTACTTATGTAGGTATCAAGTATTCTAAGGCAATTGATGTAAACCATGTCATCTTTAGAATGGGTGCGAACTCTAACCCTAGAGATACATTCTTAAAAGCGAAAGTACAGTATACTACTGATGGTAAGAACTGGACTGATGTCAATGAAACAGAATATGACTTACCAAACAATGTAGAATTAACAGACCTTAACTTAAAAGGTGTTAAGGGTATCCGTATGATTGCGACTGCAGATAAGAGTAACACTTGGTTAGGTGTAAGAGATATCTTAGTTAACCCAACGACTACTCCTTCTACAAGCACTGATAAGGGTACATTATCTATGACTAAGATTGGTGTAAAGGGTGGTTCATTAGATAACTTATTAGATGATAATGAATCTACATATGCGCATTTTGCTGAATCTCCATATAAAGCAGGAGAAATCAAGGACTATATTCCAGTAGATGCAGCAGTGACTCTTACATTCAATAACATTAAGAAGTTAGGTACTATCAATTTCGTACAGGATAGTGGTACTGATAAGATCACTAGATATGCATTAGAATATACAGAAGATGGTACAACTTGGAAGACATTAAAAGAATATGCTGGTGATGCCACTGTTCATTTAAATGTAGAAGACCAGGATTTGACTGCTAAGGCAATTCGTGTAAGAAACCTTGAATTACATCTTCAGAGTGATACAGCAGGTTATTGGTGGAAGGTAAAGACATTCAACCATACTGATGTAGTGAATGAATATGATGACAAGGCTGTTTATACAAATACAGACTATAAGTTACATTCAAAGAGTACATTAGATCGTACAGATTTAGTGTATACAAAAGAAATGACTTTGGCACCTAAACAATATGTAGGTGTGAAGTTATCAAGAGTTAAAGATCTAAAACAGTTAGAACTTGATTATAGTGGTGAAGTTGTATTAGAAGCTTCAGTGAATGCACATGACTGGGTTGAAGTAAAAGACTTAAACAAGAACTTTCCAGATGCACGTTATGTACGTTTGATCAATAAGAAGAGTTCTGATGTGAAGTTAACTATGAATAAGTTTGTGGTACATTCTACAGAAATCACTGCACCATACTTATATAAGACAACTATGACTATCAACCCATCTTGGGGTGTTGCAGAAGATTCTAGAAACAATGGGGCTGCATTTGATGGCAACATTGATTCTACAACAGAATTTGGTGATTTCCCATTAAAAGGACAGTATATTATCTATGACTTAGGTCAGATGAGAAATATCGATAAGATTGCAATGTATTGTCAGGATAGTGCCTATAACTATATTAGAGATGGTATTATCAGTGTTTCTAGTGATTTAGAAAACTGGACAGATGTTGTGACAATTGGTGATGGTGTTGAAAACACTGGTGATTCAATGGTTAAATGTATCGATTCTGATGCAGGATATAAAGCATCTAGTACATATCCTAATAAGGTATATGTATCAGGTACTGCAGAACATGTACCAGCTCGTTACTTAAGAATCCTATTTACTGCATCTAATCATTCTAGAGCTGTTGTATTCAACGAAATCATGATCAATGATGGAGAATATGCGCCTGAAGATAATGACCCTACATTTGATTCTAATGTCACAGAAGCAAAAGGTTATAAACCTCAGTATATGATTGATGGTGACCTTTTAACAGCTTATAAACCAGGATCAAATAAAGCAGGTTATATCACTTATACTCTTTCTGATAAGCTTGATGTAAAGAAATTCAATATTATCCAGAAGGGTGAAATCAGCAATGCTAAGGTATATGCATTAATTGATAAAGAAGTAACAACTAGAAATGTACCTGAAGAAGATAAAGAATGGGTACAGTTAGGTACTTTAAGAAAATCTTTAATTGAATTCTATATCCCTCATGGTAATGTATATAAGTTAAAGTTTGAATGGGAAGAAAATCATATTCCTACTATTTCTGAAATTATCACATTGACTGATGATAAATATAAGAGTGAATGTGCTAAGGACCTGAAGAACTACATTGACTCTTTACATGTAGATGAAGATAAGTACACTACAACAAGTTATAAAGCATATAGTACAGCAAGAACTCACGCATTAGACGTATATAACACTCAGATGGGTGAAAAGGATGCCTTAGAAACTGCAAAAGCTGACCTTAAAGCCTCTTTTGATGCATTAGTTGTACGTGGTGATTTAAAAGCTCTCGATCAAGAAATTAAAGATATTGAAAAGCTTTCTAAAGATGACTATACAGAAGAAAGCTACAACGCATTAGAAGAAGTATTAGTAGAAGCAAAGAAACTAGTGACTAATAAAGATGCGACTGAAGATGCAGTCAATACAATGATTGAATCATTGCGTCAGGCTAAAGCAGGACTTGTCACTAAAGCATCTATGAGTAAACAGGAACTTAGAAACTACATCGATTCTAATAACTTAAAGAATTTAGATACTACTATTTACTTAACTTCTACAGTAAAACCATTTAATGAAGCATTAGAGAATGCAGAAAAAATCTTAAATAAAGAAGATGCAACTGTTACTGAAGTAGAAGATGCTTATAAGGCATTACAGGATGCAAGAAATCACTTAGTTCTTAAAGCAACTGATACAGAAATAAAAGCATTAGAAAATAGAATGGTTTCTTATAAAGAAGAAGACTATACAGCATCTAGCTGGAAAGACTTTGATCTTGTATTAAATGAAATCAAAGAAGAATTAAAAGCTGAACATACAAGTGCTGAAATTGAAGCTTTAACTCATAAATTAGAAGAAGCTTCTAAGAAGCTTATTACTCGTGGTAATACAGCTGAACTTGAACTATTGCTTAATCAGGCTAAGAAGACTGATAGTAAGTTATATACAGAAAAGAGCTATAAGAACTTATTAGACGTCATTAAAGCAACTGAAAAAGCATTAGAAAATAAGAATGAATTAACTCAGGAAGAAGTAGATGCATTAACTGAAGACTTAAGAAAAGCTATGGATGCATTAGAAAAGTTACCAGTTATTACACCAAGTATTCCTGAAGAAAAACCTACTACTCCTTCTAAACCAGAAGTAAAACCAAGTACTAAACCAGCAACTGGTGATACTACTATGGTAGGAGTATTCGCATTCTTCTCAATGATCTCATTATTAGGTTATGTATTATTAAAGAAGAAAGAAGCTTAATGTTTTTAGGAAGAACCTCATTGAAGGTTCTTCTTTTTTTAGTTGTAGTAATAAATACAACATATAAATATGTTACAGGAGTGTAAACTTGTTACAAATAACAAATTTACTTGGTGAAATTGTTACATATAATAAGGTGATGTGCTATACTAGGTTTTGTCAACCACGTTTTTATACATTTTTTGTAAAATATGTATACTTTCGTGCTGTTTTGGGAATGGGAGATATAAAAGATGAAGAAAAAGTTGGGTTTCATGACTGATCATCGTTTTATTATCGGTGTTCAGATAGTATTAAGCATCATACTTATGATTAGTATCATATTTGTAAAAGTTTTACCTATGCGTTATTTGATTGTGATAGGGTCTTTCTTGGCAGTACTTGCATTACTTGTCTATTTAGTCGCAAAACCAGGACCTATCGTATCTAGAAAGGTACAGAAAAGACCTCTTGCAGGTAAGATTATTTCTATTGTTATTAGTATATTCTTAATTATAGGATGTATCTTTATTCAGTCTGGTAAAGCAGCCTACAATAAAGTAACTAGCGAATATGATTATGTAACATATTCATTAGTGGTTAGAAAGAATAGTAAATACAAAAAGATGAATGATCTCTTAAAGAAGACAGTAGGATATAATCCTAATGGAACTAAAATAAATGAAGCATTGAACCGTTTAAGTAAGAAAATATCTAACTATGGTGTAAGTGAGTTGTATGGTGTAGAAGCGATTGTAGATGCATTATATGATAAAAAAGTAGATGCAATACTTATTAATGAAGGTTCTAGAGATCTAGTTACAGACTATAAAAAGAACTTTGATAAGGATACAAGAGTGATCTGGACAACAAAGTTTAAATCATACAATAAGATTAAAGAAGAAAAGACTTTAGATGTATTAAAGGATCCTTTCTGTGTATATATTTCTGGTATTGATTCTCGTGGAAGTGTACAGGAAGTATCACGTAGTGATGTGAATATCTTAATGACTATTAATATCCCTGAACATAAAGTATTATTGACTAGTATCCCTAGAGATGCTTATGTAACTTTGGCAGATGCTTCTCAGAAAGATAAACTCACACATTCTGGCTTAACAGGTACACAAAATACAGTTAAGACAGTAGAAAACTTCTTAGATGTAGATATTAGCTATTATGCAAGAGTTAACTTTGAATCATTAGTAGAAGTAGTAGATGCCCTAGGTGGTGTTGATGTTTATTCAGATAAAGACTTATCTGTATGGAATGGACAGCCTATTAAAGAAGGATGGAACCATATGAATGGTCAGATGGCTTTAGCCTTCTCTAGAGAAAGACATGCCTATACTACTGGTGATCGTCATAGAGCACAGAACCAGCAGGCAGTTCTACAGGCTATTATTAGAAAGATGGCTTCTCCAGCAATCATTACTCATTATACGGATATCTTAAAATCTATTGAAGGTACATTTGTGACTGATATGCCGATGAATGAAATGGCTAGAATTGCGAATGATCAGCTTAATACCAATGCTTCATGGTCATTCCAGTCTTCTATGGTAGCAGGTAATGGTTTGATGATGAAGGGTGGATATTATATGCCTGATACAAGACTTTATTACCTTATTCCTGATGTAAATAGTGTAGAACAGAATAAGCAGTATATTAAGAAAATGTTGAAGGGTGAAGAATTCACTGTAGAGTAAGCAGACGAAAGTCTGCTTTTTCTTTTTTCTCATTCAGAAGCTTCAAACAGATGTATATATTGACTTTGGTTTGATTGTAAACTATAATGGAGTCGAAAAGAGGAACAGCCAGTATGCGGTTGTCCTTGGATTTGTTTTTAGTAAATGACTACCTCAAACTTTACCAGGGAGCGAGGTAGTTATTTTTTTACGTTCTTATCAATAATGATAAGAAGTAATCTGATCACAATACTGATATGATAAATTTTAAAAAAGATAACTGATACAAATTATTGTTATGATGATGCATCTTAAATGAGTGGTATATATTAATGTTTCTCTCATTTTTTCTATTTGTTTGTGTAAAGAATTTTTTTGTGTTAACATGACGATGTAAGGAATTTCATTGTAGAAGGAGAATAAGAAATGGGAAGTGTATTAGATAATATTACTGTGCTATATGATCAGTTATTTGATGCTGAAAAGAAGATTGCGAAGTATATATTAAATAATCCAAAAGAAGTCGTAGATATGACTGTATCTGAACTTGCAGAAACAAGTGATGTGTCTATTGCATCTGTATCTAGATTTTGTCGTAAGGTAGGTTTAAAAGGTTTTGCCCAGTTAAAGATCTCTTTAGCACAGGAATTAGTGGATACACATAAGAGTGGTGAAGTATCTAATGAAATATCAGTAGAGGATATACCACAATCATTACAGAATATTCTTGCGAATAAGATTACTGAACTCAAACAGACAGTAAATCAGATCAATACAGACGAATTTAAAGCGATTTTAGAGGGTATTAGAGATGCTTCTAGGATACAGGTAGTAGCGGTAGGAAATACGATTCCTGTGGCTATTGATGCAGCTTTTAAGTTTAATGAATTAGGTATACCTACAACTGCAGGTACTATATGGGAAACACAGTTATCTTATTCTTTTACTTTAGGTAAAGGAGATGTACTTATTGCAATTAGTAACTCTGGTGAATCAGATAAAGTATTAGAAGCAGTTAAGATAGCCAATAGGAATGGGGCTATGACTTTAGGTATTACTAATAGTGCTCATTCTGCCATCGGAGAAGAAGTACAATATCATATTACAACTGCAACAAGAGAAAAACTTTTTCTTGATGAGTTCTGTTTTTCTAGAGTTTCTGCAATGACTGTTATAGAGATTATATTCTTATTCTTAACAGTGATGGTAGAGAATGCACATAAGTCTATGATCCAGTGTGAAGAGATGTTTGCGGTAGATAAGAGATAATATATTAGTATAGTGACCGATAACAGAAAAAGTATGACAAAGATGTTTTTACATCTAGTTGTCATACTTTTTAGTATTAATCAAAGTAAATTATTTACATGAAATCTATTGACAAAGAAAGCATTTACATCATATAATAGCGCTGTAATAAAAAGATTTTTATGGAAAAAGGAGACCATGTAAATGATTTACACAATTACTTTTAATCCTGCATTAGATTATGTTATTACAGTTGATCATTTCCAACAGGGATTAGTTAACAGAGTATGTGAAGAACATATCTTCTGTGGAGGTAAGGGCATTAATGTTTCCGCAATTCTTAAAGAATTAGGTTATGAGTCTGAGGCTTTAGGTTTTGTGGCTGGTTTTACAGGTGATGAAATTGTACGTCGTGCTAAGAGTGAGTATGATATCAAGACTGATTTCATCAAGGTAGAAAAAGGTATGTCACGTATTAATGTAAAGATGCGTAGTGATGAAGAAACAGAAATCAATGGTATGGGACCTCAAATCACTGATGAAGATGTAGAAAAGTTATTCAAAAAGCTTGATACATTAAAAGAAGGTGATGTATTAGTTCTTTCTGGTTCTATTCCTAAATGCATTAGTCCTAGAATTTATGAAGAAATTCTAGAAAGATTACAGAACAAGGGTATCTTGTTTGTAGTAGATGCAACTGGACAGTTATTAGTTAATGTATTAGCTTATCATCCATTCTTGATTAAGCCTAATAATCATGAAATTGAAGAAATCTTTGATGTTAAGTTAGAAACTGAAGAAGATCTAGTGATGTATGCAAATAAACTACAGGAAATGGGTGCTCGTAATGTATTGATTTCACTAGCTGGTGATGGTTCTTTATTAGTAGATGAAAAAGGTAATACACATCGCTTAGGTGTATGTAAGGGTACAGTGAAGAACTCTGTAGGTGCTGGTGATTCTATGGTAGCTGGTTTTGTGGCTGGTTATTTAAATAATGGTGATTATGATGAAGCTTTAGCACTTGGTACTGCATGTGGTGGAGCAACAGCATTCTCATATTCGCTTGCGAAAAGAGACTTCATTGATGAATGTCTCGCACAATTAAAGGGAGATTAAACAATATGAAAATTACTGAGTTATTGGACTTAAAGGGCATTGAATTAAATGTCTCAGTCAGTTCAAAAGATGAAGCAATTAACAAGCTTATTGATTTAATGTGTGCAACTGGAAAGATCTCAGACAAGGATGCATACAAAGAAGGTATTTTAGCCCGTGAAGCATTGACTTCTACTGGTATTGGTGAAGGAATTGCGATTCCTCATGCTCAGGTGGCTGCAGTAAAAGCACCAGGGTTAGCAGCTATGACTGTGCCTAATGGTGTTGATTATGAATCATTAGATGGTCAGCCTGCTCACTTATTCTTTATGATTGCAGCTCCAGCTGATGGAGGAAGCACTCATTTACAGGCATTAGCTAAATTATCTGCGTTATTAATGGATGAAGGTTTCCGTAAAGACTTATTAAATGCGAAGACACCAGAAGAATTCTTAAGCATGATCGATAAGAAGGAAGCAGAAAAAGATGCTGAAGAAGCAAAAGAAGCAGAAGCACCAGTTACTACTGGATATAAAGTATTAGCTGTTACTGCCTGCCCTACAGGTATTGCGCATACTTTCATGGCTGCAGAAAACTTAACTAAGGCTGGTGAAAAGCTTGGTTATCCATTAAAGGCTGAAACAAACGGTTCTGAAGGTATCGGAAATGCCTTAACTGCAGATGAAATTAAAGCATGTGATGGTATTATCGTTGCAGCAGATAAGAACGTAGAAATGGCTCGTTTTGATGGTAAGCCAGTATTAATCGTTCCAGTCACTGAAGGAATCCGTCATCCTGAAGAATTAATTAATAAGATTAAAAATGGTGAAGCACCTATCTATCATGCAAGTGCTGATATAAAAGAAGCTGTATCAAGTGAAAGTGCTGGTAGAAGCTTCTATAAGCACTTAATGAATGGTGTAAGTCATATGTTACCATTCGTTGTTGCGGGTGGTATCATGATTGCCATCTCATTCTTAGTAGATGATAAGAGTGCAGGGGCTAAGTTTGGTTCTTCTACGCCTCTTGCTGCTTGGTTTAATAACATGGGTAACGTATCATTTGGTATGATGTTACCAATCCTTTCTGGATTTATCGCCATGTCTATTGCGGACCGTCCTGGTTTAGCTGTAGGTTTTGCAGGCGGTTTACTTGCTAAATCTGGTGCTACATTCTTAGATCCTAGTGCAGCTAAAGTAGCTGCAACACCTGGTTTCTTAGGTGCATTACTATATGGTTTTGTTGCTGGTTATATCGTTCTATTACTAAAGAAGGTATTCAAAGGCTTACCAAAATCATTAGATGGTGTTAAACCTATCCTCTTATATCCATTACTTGGTGTATTTGTAATGGCAATCTTCGCCAGTGCAATCAACCCATTAATGTCCATCATCAACCAGGCATTAACTAACTTCCTAAGTGGTTTAGGTAACTATGGTATTATTCTTGGTGTTGTTGCAGGTGGTATGATGTCTATCGATATGGGTGGTCCATTCAATAAGGCTGCTTATGTCACAGCTACAGGATTACTTGCAAGTGGTAACTACATCTTAATGGCAGCTGTTATGGCTGGTGGTATGGTACCTCCTCTTGCTATTGCTTTGTCTACTACATTCTTCAAAGATAAATGGACTGAAGAAGAAAGAAATGCTGGATTAGTTAACTATATCATGGGATTATCATTTATCTCTGAAGGTGCTATTCCTTTTGCTGCTAATGATCCAATCCATGTTATTCCATCATGTGTAATTGGTTCAGCTATTGCTGGTGGTTTATCAGTTGCTTTCAATTGTCAATTAAGAGCACCTCATGGTGGTGTATTCGTTATCGCAACAGTAAGTAACTGGCCAATGTATTTAGTATCAATCGCTATTGGTGCAGTAGTAGGCTGCTTAATCCTTTCTTCATTAAAGAAAAATAAGTAACAGAAATACAGGAATATATTGAAAAGGCTTTCAATATATTCTTTTTTTATGCACCAATAGCATAAAAAAGCGCTTTAAAAGTAAAAAAATTAAAAATTATGAAATATATAATTATTTCATGCAATTGTACCGATTTTTTCTACACAAATGTAAATTTATGTGATATATTGTGCATGACTTATTAAAAGGGGTGAACTTATGATTGATATACATAGTCATATCCTTCCTCTTGTAGATGATGGATCTAGTAGTGTAGATATGAGTCTAGATATGTTGGACGAGGCGTATAGAGATGGTACAAAAGAGATTGTCTTAACGCCACATTTGGCCTATGCATATGGTTTTGAGAATCCGAACTATAAAATTAAAGAACTCTTTGGTCAATTTAAAGATATAGTAGAGGATGTCGGTATTCCTATTAAGATGTATTTAGGCTGTGAGTTCTTATATAGGTCTCATGAATCTTTTGAAAGACACTTTGAAGAAATTACAACATTAAATGATACAAAGTATCTTTTAATGGAGTTCTATTTTGATGTAGAAGAAGAAGTGATTCTTGAAGCAGTACAAAATGTATTGGATAAGGGTTATATTCCTGTAGTGGCTCATCCTGAACGTTTTGAAGCAATTCAGATTAATCCTGATATTGCAGTAGAAATAGTCAACAGTGGTGGTTATTTACAGATGAATAAAGGTTCAATACTTGGAGACTATGGATCATTAGTAAAAGAGACAGTAAAGAACCTATTAGAAAATAAACTCATACATTTTGTTGGTAGTGATGCACATAACTTGAGAAGCAGACATCCTAGAATGTATGAATCTTATGTTCAAGTTAAAACACGCTTTGGTAGTGATTATGCACAAAGGATTTTTAAAGAGAATGGAAAAATATTATTAGGTAGAGTCAAAAGTTTATGAAAAACTTGATGAATGACAGATTTCAGGGCTCGATGAACGATGCGATATCATTCA
>NZ_JBEHVX010000057.1:0-16219 GCF_040227455.1 Catenibacterium sp. RTP21428st1_D7_RTP21428_210409
AAAGGGCAGTCATTTCTGACTGCCCTTTACAAGTGGAAACCCCCAAATATTTAAAGCGAGTTTTTTATTGACCCCCCCCTTAAAAATTAAAGGTTCAAAAAAAAAAAAAAGAGAGATCTTATTTTAGATCTCGTAACAATTCATCTAACTTTGGTGGTAATGCTTCTATCAGCATATCAGCTAATTCTTCAGGGTTCAGCTTATATCCTTCTGTTGCCCAGTCTACAGTCATAGTAATAGACCCATGACAATACATTTCTAATAAAAATTCTATATCTGATGGGATATTATTACCTAGTTTTCTCTTAATAATATCCTGATAGAAAGTGAGAATACAGTTATAATCATAGTTTTCTACATTATTATAATCTTTAGATTTAAATGCTTCTTTAAAGAATACTCTATCATTATAAATAAATTGAAACTTCTTAATAAGCCCTTCTCTTAAAGTTTCACTATTACCAATCTGTAAGAAAGACTTATCTGCTAATACTTCAAAATACCAGTTCACAAGATCATATTTATCACGAAAATAACGATAAAATGTCTGTCTAGTCTTACCGCTCATTTCCACAATATCAGTCACCGTGATCTTATCAAGAGACTGATGATTCATCAATTGTTTGATGCATTCTGCAAATATATATCGTGTATCTCCCAAAATTCTCACCGCCTTTGTAACATTATAACAAACCTATCTACAAAAAGAAAGAAGACAACCCCCATAGAGGTTGTCTCTTAATGATTAAAGTTCGATATCACAAAGTTCTGAAGCTAAACCAATGTATGAAGAAGGTGTCATATCTAATAAAGTCTGACGATCTTCATCACTTAACTGTTCTAAGCTCTTTGCGAATGCCTGAATGTCTTCCTGAGAAATATTTTTACCACGAGTTAAGGCCTTGAGTGTATCATAAGCATCTGGTACACCATATTTTCTTAACATTGTCTGGATTGGTTCTGCAAGAACTTCCCATTTTTCATTTAAGTCTTTTGCAAGCTTTTCTTTATTTACAACACACTTAGCTAAACCGCCAGTTGTTTCAGAAATAGCCTGTAATGAATATCCGAAGCATAATCCTAAGTTACGCTGACTTGAAGAGTCTGATAAGTCTCTCTGCATTCTTGACTTAGGAAGCTTGTTAGATAAAGCCACACATAGATTATTTGATAAATCAATGTTTGCTTCAGAGTTTTCAAAACGGATTGGGTTAACCTTATGAGGCATAGTTGAAGAACCAACTTCACCCTTAACAGGAATCTGTTTAAAGTATTCCATTGAGATATATAACCACATATCTACATCTAAGTCAGCCAATACATTGTTGAAATGACGGATACCATCTAAGATATGACAAGTATAGTCATGAGATTCAATCTGAGTAGTTAATGGATTGAATGTAAGTCTTAAATAGTCTTCTACGAATTCTTTATTTAATGTAGGCCAATCTTCATTAGGGAATGCTGTTAAGATAGCACTGTAGTTACCAGTTGCCCCATTGAATTTTGCTTTAATCTTGATATTTTCAATGTTTTCAATACTAGAAAAGAAACGATAAGCATAGACTTTGAATTCTTTACCAATAGTTGTAGGTGTAGCAGGCTGTCCATGAGTATGTGCAAGCATTGCATCATCCTTATGATCTACTGCTAATTTATTGATCATTGAAGCAAATTCTTTAGCTGCAGGTAACCAAACATCCTTTAAGCCATGTTTAATCATACATGCATATGATGTATTATTGATATCTTCAGAAGTACATCCGATATGTACATAGCTTTCTAAATGTTCATAACCTAAAGCTTTAAGCTTTTCATCAATGAAATATTCTACTGCCTTAACATCATGTCTTGTAACAGATTCGATTTCTTTAATTCTCTTGAAAGAATCAAAGTTGAAATCCTTAGAAATCGCAAGAATATCATCTACCTTGTTAGGATCAACCTTGTCTAAAGTTTCTGTATGAAGGTGATCCAACTGGAACTTCAACCACTGGATTTCTACAAACACTCTATACTTAACAAGTGCATATTCACTGAAACAATCAGCTAACTGATCTTTAATCTTGCCATAACGTCCATCTAGAGGACAGAGTGTCATACTTTCAAATTCTAATTTATCCATTCGTTATTCTCCTTTAAAATACTTCACGCCGGCTTCAAATAACTTCTGATCCATTTCACCGTAGATGTTAAGGTCTCTGTTTTCACCCTGACGTTCAGAATGACCCATCTTACCTAATACTCTACCATCTTCAGAAACGATACCTTCAATACCATACATAGAACCATTAGGGTTATATGGAGATTCCATAGTAACATTTCCATTTGGATCAACATACTGGAATGCTACCTGACCATTATCAATTAACTGATCAAGCACTTCCTTAGGTGCAACGAAACGTCCTTCACCATGAGAAATAGGGATAATATGTTCATCACCTAACTCTACATTAGCAAGCCATGGAGACTTCACGCTAGATACTCTTGTAGTCACCATCTGAGATAAGTGGCGTCCAATTGTATTGAACGTTAGAGTAGGATCATCTTTGCTCATATCCTTAATATGTCCATGAGGAAGTAAACCAAGTTTTACTAATGCCTGGAATCCATTACAGATACCAATCATTAAGCCTTCACGATTATCTAATAAATCATCGATTGCAGCCTTTAATCTTGGGTTACGTAATACAGTTGCAATGAACTTACCTGAACCTTCAGGTTCATCACCAGCTGAGAAACCACCTGGTAGCATCATGATCTGTGCATTATGGATTGCTTCTTCTAATTCATCAACAGACTTCTTAATATCTTCTTCTGTCTTATTTCTAATAAGAACAAGCTGAACCTTTGCACCTGCTTTTTCAAATGCACGTTTAGAATCAAATTCACAGTTAGTTCCTGGGAATACAGGAATAACAACATTGACTTCATCATACTTCTTAGAAGCAAACATCTTGCCTCTTTCATTGCAGTCGCCAGTACGTACTTCTGTAGTAGGTGCTTTTGCTGTAGTAGGATATACAGATTCTAATGGTGCACAGTTGATTTCATATGCATCATCAAGTGTCACTTTCTCACCCTTATATGATACAGCCTTTTCTTCATTTGTAGAAGCAATAATACGAACATTTTCATATCCTGCAACAACTTCTGCGTTATCTACTTCTACAATGATGTGTCCAAAGTTCTTTTCAACTAAGTCATTAAGTGTTAAAGCATCATCAAATGCGACACCAATTTCATTACCAAATGCCATCTTATAAACAGCTTCAACTAAACCACCGTCTTTAACTGTATAAGCTGAATAAGCCTTTCCAGACTGAATCAATGCTTCTACAGCATCAAACTGTTTTCTTAAAGCTTCAAAGTCAAATACATGGAATTCATCTTTAGGAAGCATGAATTCTACTAATACATGTCCTGCTTCTTTTAATTCAGGAGTGATGACTTTATGTACATCTCCACCAGTAATTGCGAATGATACTAAAGTTGGAGGAACATCTAAGTCTTCAAATGAACCTGACATAGAATCCTTACCACCAATTGAAGGTAACAATAATTCTTCCTGAGCACGATAAGCACCTAGTAATGCACTAAATGGTTTACCCCATCTCTTAGGATCATTTAATAGCTTTTCAAAGAATTCCTGGAATGAGAAACGGATTGTATGCCATGTACCACCCATTGCGATGATCTTTGCTACAGATTCTACAACTGCATTGATTGCACCATGATATGGTGACCATTCAGAAATAAGTGGGCTATAACCATAACTCATTAATGAACATGTAGTAGTTTCTTTTCCTAATACTGGAATTAATGCAGCCATACCTTCAGTTTCTGTACGGTAAGTCTTACCACCAAATGGTGAAAGAACAGTACCATTACCGATAGAAGAGTCAAAACGTTCTACTAAGCCCTTCTGAGAAGCTGTAGATAAACGTGATAATACTTCTTTAGTTGTTTCAGTAAAGTTTTCTTTTGCTTCTGGATTGAATGGTGCCTTATCAAAATCAGGTAATTCTACATGGATATCCTGATAACGTTTAGCTCCTGCTTCATCTAGGAAGTCTCTAGAGATATCTACAATAGTATCTCCCATATATTTCATAGTTAAACGGTTCTTATCTGTAACTGTAGCCACCTGTACGACTTCAAGGTTTTCATCATGAGCAGCCTGGATACAGAAGTCTTTATCACATTCATTGATGACAATAGCCATACGTTCCTGTGATTCACTAATAGCAAGTTCAGTACCATTTAAACCTTCATATTTCTTTAACACTGCATCTAAGTTAATATCAAGACCAGGTGCTAATTCACCAACTGCAACGCTGACACCTCCAGCACCAAAGTCATTACATCTTACAATCTTCTTAGAGAATTCTTTATTTCTAAATAATCTCTGAATCTTTCTTTCTTCAACTGGGTTACCTTTCTGTACTTCAGCACCAGCAGTTTCAGTAGTCTTTAATTCGTGTTTCTTAGAAGAACCAGTGGCACCACCGATACCATCACGACCAGTACGTCCACCAATTAATAAGACAATCTGTCCATTTTCAGGAATTAATCTCTTAACCTGTTCTTCTGGTGCAGCTGCAACTACAGCACCTAATTCCATTCTCTTAGCAACATAACCCTGATCATATACTTCATGTACAAAACCAGTTGTTAAACCAATCTGGTTACCGTAAGAAGAGAAACCATGAGCTGCTTCTTCACAGATCTTTCTCTGTGGTAATTTACCAGGAAGTGTATCTTCTAATTTCTGACGAGGATCACCTGCACCAGTAATACGCATTGACTGGTAAACATAAGCACGACCTGATAATGGGTCACGGATTGCACCACCTAAACATGTAGCAGCACCACCAAATGGTTCAATTTCAGTTGGATGGTTATGTGTTTCATTCTTAAACATTAATAACCAATCTTCATCACCATCAGTTGTATGAACCTTTAAACGAACTGAGCAGGCATTGATTTCTTCAGATACTTCCATATCATCCAAATAGCCACGTTTTCTAAGTTCTTTCATAGAAATAGTTGCAAGATCCATTAAAGTAAGTGGTCTCTTTGTATCTACACCATAAACAACATGACGGCTTGCTTTATATTTTTCTACATCTTTTTCTAAGATTTCTTTAAATGCACCACTTGCGATATCAATATCAGTAATAACTGTCGCAAATGTAGTATGACGACAATGGTCTGACCAATAAGTATCTAATACTCTGATTTCAGTTTCTGTAGGATCTCTCTTTTCTACATCTCTGAAATAATTCTGAGTTACTTTTAAGTCATCGAAGTTCATTGCAAGACTCATCTTTTCAAGTAATGCTTCAACTTCTTCATCAGTGAAACCAATAAATCCTTCAATCACTGGAACCTTCTTGATTTCAACAACAGCATCATTTAAATCTGCTGGCTTTTCTAAAGACGCTTCTCTAGAATCAACAGGGTTAATTAAATAATGTTTAATTGCTGGTAATTCATCACTAGAAATACCTTCGATTACAATAAGCTTTGCACATTTAACCTTAACGCCTTTTTCACCAGTTAATAACTGGAAGCACTGTTCACAGGCATCTGCTCTAGCATCATACTGTCCTGGAAGATATTCAATCGCAAAACTTACAGCTCCTTCTGGAATTGCATATTCTTCACGATATACTTCATCTACCATTGGCTCAGAAAGAATAGTAGGAATACCTTCTTCTAATACTTCTTCAGTAATACCCTGAAGATCATAACGGTTGACAACTGTTAAGTTAGAAATGTCAGTTAAACCAAGTCTTGTCATCAAATCATGTTTGATAGAATCTGCTTCAACCGCATTTTCTTTTCTTTTTTCTACATAAACGCGATAAACTTTAGCCATGTTATCCTCCTAATGTAAGCCAATATCTTTACGCATATACATGCCATCAAAATGAATGTTTTCAATTGCATCATAGACTTTCTTTCTTGTTTCTTCAAGATCATGTCCTAATGCACAAACATTTAATACACGTCCACCATTTGTGACGATTTCATTATTTTCATTACGTTTAGTACCTGCATGGAAGACAACGATATCTTCTGGAAGATGATCTAAACCAGTAATGACTTTACCTTTTTCATAAGATCCAGGATAGCCTCCACTTGCAAGAACAACACATGTTGCCTGTTCATCTTTCCACTTAACATCTACATCTTTCAATGTATTTGTAGCACATCCATACATCACTTCATATAAATCACTTTCAAGTCTCATTAAGATAACCTGAGTTTCAGGATCACCAAAACGAACATTGAATTCTAATACCTTTACATCCTGATCCTTGATCATTAATCCAATAAAGACAACACCACGATAATCCATATGATCTTCATGTAAGCCTTTCATGAATGGGTCAAGAATCTTTTCTTTGAAAGTCCCTTCCATACCTTCAGGTAAGAATGGGTTAGGTGATACAGTACCCATACCACCAGTATTTGGACCTTCATTATTATCATAAATCTGTTTATGGTCTTTTGCAGATACCATAGGTACGATTGTATCATGGTCTACAAAACATAATAGAGAACATTCAAAACCAGTTAAGAATTCTTCTAAAACTACCTTCTTACCAGCATCACCAAAAGCACTGCCATCAAGCATCACTTTAAGTTCTTCTTTAGCCTGCTGCTTTGTTTCACAGATGACTACACCCTTACCTGCTGCAAGACCATCAGCCTTAACAACAACAGGAAGATCAAAAGCATCTAATGCTTTAACAGCTGATTCATAATCAGTCACTTCTTCATACTTTGCAGTAGGAATATTGTGCTTTTTCATGAAATCCTTAGAGAAGGCTTTAGAACCTTCAAGAATAGCTGATTCTTTTCTAGGACCAAATACTTTGTGTCCTCTTTCTTCTAAATAGTCAGCAAGTCCCATACATAATGGTACTTCAGGACCAATAACAGTTAAATCAATACCCTTTTCTTCAACAGTCTTTAAGATAAAAGGCATATCTTCTACACTACCTGGAATACATACAGCATCCATACCAGGATTACCAGGAATAGCATATAATTCAGTAACATGTTTACTCTGTTTTAATTTCCAGGCAATTGCATGTTCTCTTCCACCACTACCAATAACAAGAACCTTCATAGAACGCCTCCTTAGTGTCTAAAATGTCTATAACCATTGAATACCATTGTCATATCATGTTCATCACAATAGTCAATAGACTCCTGATCACGAACTGATCCACCAGGCTGTACAATAGCCTTAATACCTGCTTCATCAGCCACCTGTGCACAATCATTAAATGGGAAGAAAGCATCACTTGCTAATACAGCACCATGGAAATCCTTATCAGGATTATTATGAATTGCATTTTCTAATGCCCAGATACGTGAAGTCTGTCCTCCACCAACAGCTAAAGTACATCCGTCTTTCACTAATACAATTGCATTAGACTTAACATATTTAACAACCTTTAAACCAAATTCCATATCAGATAATTCAGCTTCTGTTGGCTGCTTTTTAGTCACTACTTTCATTTCATCAATAAGCTTAGTATTTAATTCCTGAACAAGTGCTTTACCTTCAAGATACTTAATATCATACTTAGCATCACGTGCATCAAGATTCTTAAGCTTTAATAAACGTAAGTTCTTCTTCTTTTCTAATACTTCTAAAGCATCATCATCAAAATCAGGTGCTGCAATGATTTCTAAGAAAGTCTTCTTCATTTCTAAAGCAGTTTCCTTATCAATCTTATAGTTCACAGCGATGATTCCACCAAAGATAGAAGTTGGATCTCCTTCATAAGCACGCTTATAAGATTCATAACCAGTCTTACCAATAGCAACTCCACAAGGTGTTGAATGCTTAATTGCAACAGTCACTAATTGATCACCAAATTCTCTTACGCATGCAACTGCACCATATAAGTCATTCACGTTATTGAAAGAAATTTCTTTACCATGTAACTGTTCATAATCTAATAAAGAATGCTGAACATATGGATCAACATAGGCATTTGCACTCTGCTGAGAGTTTTCACCATAACGTAAATGATCTGTCTTCTTTAATGAAATATTTAAGATATCAGGGAATTCATCATGTACCTGATCAGCGAAATAACGAGAAATCATTGCATCATAGCTGCCTGTTAAACTATAAGCCTTATAAGCAAGATTCATTCTGAATTCAAAATCAGTCTTATCTTCTCTAATAGCTTCTAATACAGCATCATAATCTTTTGGATCAGTAACAATCAATACATCCTTGAAATTCTTAGCAGCAGAACGGATCATTGAAGGTCCACCGATATCAATGTTTTCAATCATTTCAGCCATTGGCTTACCAGCCTTAAGCGCTTTTTCAAACTCATAGAGATTACAACAAACAAGATCAATAGGTGTAATACCCATTTCTTCTACAGTCTTGACATGTTCTTCTACATCTCTTCTAAATAGAATACCACCATGTACTTTTGGATGAAGTGTCTTAACTCTTCCATCAAGAATTTCAGGGAAACCTGTTACATCATCGATTTCAATAGCTTTTACACCTGCTTCTAATAGTTTCTTATATGTTCCACCAGTAGAAACAACTTCAAATCCTAATTCTTCAAGACCTTTTGCAAATTCAACAATACCTTCTTTATTTGTAACTGATACTAACGCTCTTTTCAACTGATCTTCACCCTTTCATTTTCTACAGAAACACGTCCTTCACAATATAAAGCAACGGCTTCTGGTAAGATTTCATGTTCGATTTCTAAGACACGTGCCTGAATATCTTCAGGTGTCTCTAAATCAGAAATATCAACTGCTCTTTGTAAGATGATTGGTCCACCATCCACTTCTCCAGTAACGAAATGAACAGTTGCACCTGACACCTTTACACCTCTTTTAAACACCGCTTCATGGACATGCATTCCATAGAATCCAGGACCACAGAAAGATGGAATAAGTGAGGGATGAATATTAATAATACGATTCTTATATTGTTCAATCAGCTTATCTCCAACAATAGCAAGATAACCTGCTAATACAACAACATCAATCTTTTCTTCTTCAAATCTCTTTAAGATCTCATCTTCATCCTTGATCCATTCTGCCTGAATACCATGAAGACGGGCTCTTTCTAAACCGTAAGCCTTCTTACGGTTAGAAATAACCAGACGGATCTCTCCATTGATTTTTCCGGCTTCACACGCATCGATGATGGACTGAAGATCAGTTCCACCACCAGATACGCATACAGCTATGTTTAGCATAATTCTGCTCCCTTTTCACCTTCAGCAATATAACCTACTTCATAGCTTTCATAGCCAGCAGCATTAATTGCTTCAATAGTCTTTTCAACATCTGCAGGATCAACAGCAAGAACCATACCTAATCCCATGTTGAATGTGTTGTACATCATCTTTTCTTCAACGTTTCCTGCTTTTGCAATTAAGCCAAAGATAGGAGGTACTTTATAGCTGTCCTTCTTAACAACAGCCTTTACACCATCAGGTAACATTCTAGGAAGGTTTTCATAGAATCCTCCACCAGTAATATGGCTACATCCTTTAACCTTGATACCAGCATTCTTTACACTCTTTAATGCTTTTACATAAATCTTAGTAGGAGCAATTAATGCTTCACCTAAAGTAGTACCTAATTCATCATAATAAGTATCCAAAGATTCTTTAGTCATTTCAAATACGCTACGTACTAAAGAGAATCCATTACTATGTACACCAGTAGATGCAATACCAACTAAAGCATCACCAGGCTTGATTGTAGAACCATCAATGATATCCTTCTTGTCTACAACACCTACTGCAAAACCAGCTAAATCATAATCATCAACAGGCATTAAACCTGGATGTTCTGCAGTTTCACCACCAACAAGGGCACATTCAGACTGAATACATCCTTCAGCAACACCCTTAACGATAGTCGCAATCTTTTCAGGATAATTCTTACCACATGCAATGTAATCAAGGAAGAATAGAGGTTCACCACCTGAACAAGCAATATCATTCACACACATTGCAACTGCATCAATACCAATTGTATCGTGTTTATCCATTACAAAAGCAAGTTTTACCTTTGTACCACAGCCATCAGTACCAGATAAAAGAACTGGTTCTTCCATATCCTTGATCTTGCTTAAATCAAAAGCACCAGCAAAACCACCAATACCACCAAGTACTTCTGGTCTCATAGTCGCTTTAACATGCTTCTTCATTAATTCTACTGACTTATAACCTGCTTCAATGTCTACTCCAGCTTTTTTATAATCCATGTTTCTTCATCCTTTTATCTATTATTTTTCCATTCTTGCAAGAACTGCTTTATATGTTTCAATTAAATCACCGATATCCTGTCTGAATACGTCTTTGTCATACTTCTTGTTAGTATCTACATCCCATAAACGGCAAGAATCTGGTGAGATTTCATCAGCTAATACGATTTCGCCTTCTTTAGTCTTACCAAATTCGATTTTAAAATCTACTAGCTTTAAGTTTAATCTTAAGAAGAAAGCCTTAAGTAATTCGTTGATCTTTAATGTTTCAGATTTGATAGTGTTATATTCATCTCTAGTGCAAAGACCTAAAGCAACAGCATGGTCTTCATTGATTAATGGATCACCATATTCATCATTCTTATAACTAATTTCAAAAATTGGTTCTGCTAAAACAACACCTTCCTTAGCACCAAGTCTCTTACAGAAAGAACCTGTTGTAATATTACGTACAATAACTTCTAGTGGGAAGATTTCTACTTTCTTAACTAAATCATCAGTATCATTTAACTTTTCAATCATATGAGTCTTGATACCAGCTTCTTCTAACATATCAAAGATAATACCTGAAATAGTGTGGTTTAATACACCCTTACCAGCAAACTGATCATGTTTTACACCATTACCTGCAGTTGCATCATCTTTATAATGCATTAAGATAACATCTTCATTATCAGTTGCAAAAATTTCCTTAGCTTTTCCTTCGTACATTAATTCTTTCTTTTCCATTGTTGTTTTCTCCTCTTATCTATATTTTTCTGAAATTTCGTTATTTGTATCTAAGCAGGCTTTTTCCATAGCCTGACGGTTGTTCTTTAATTTTTCACTTAATTCTGGATATTTGATTGCCATGATTTCAAGTGCTAACCAGGCAGCATTCTTAGCACCATCAATTGCAACTGTTGCAACTGGGATACCAGAAGGCATCTGGACAATTGATAATAAGGCATCCATTCCATCTAAACTTGCACCTTTGATTGGAATACCAATAACTGGTAACACTGTCATAGAAGCAACGACACCAGGTAAGGCAGCAGCCATACCAGCAGCTGTTAAAATAACATCTGTTCCATTGTTGTTGCATTCTTCTACAAATTCACTCAATGCACGATGTGCACGGTGTGCAGATAAAGCACGTACTTCAACATCTACGCCATATTCTTTTAATATAGCAATTCCTTTTTCTACCTTTGCTTCATCAGAGGCAGAACCCATAATTACTGCAGCTTTCATTTCAGTCCTCCATTATTTTCATTATGACTTTCATGATCTAGGTGCTCAGAGGCCTTTCACCTAAACTTGACCTCAATTATTAGAATAAACCAGTAATCTTACCTTCTTCATCGATGTCCATATTATTGGCAGCTGGTACTTTTGGTAAACCAGGCATACGCATAATATTTCCAGAAATAGCAACTAAGAATCCAGAACCAGTATTTGGAATCAAGTCACTAATTGTTACCTTGAATCCTTCTGGACGTCCAAGTAAAGTCGCATCATCTGATAAAGAATACTGAGTTTTCGCAATACAGATTGGTAAATCACCTAAGCCCTGAGCAGTGAACTTCTTGATCTTGTTAGCTACCTTCTTAGTGAAGACAACATCATCTGCACCATAGATTTCTTTGGCGATTGTCTTGATTTTTTCATCAATAGGCATATCTAATGAATAGATAGGTGCATAATGAGATTCTTTAGTATCAAGGATATTTAATAGCTTGTTAGCAAGATCAATGCCTCCTTCGCCACCCTTAGCCCATACTTCAGAAATGGATACTTCAACATTTAATTCCTTACACATATCATCTAATAGCTTTAATTCAGCTTCTGTATCTGTAGGGAAAGCATTAATAGCAACGATACAAGGTAAACCAAACTTCTTGATATTTTCAATATGTTTAGTTAAGTTACCAATACCCTTCTTTAATGCTTCAAGGTTTTCAGTACTTAATTCTTTCTTGTTAACACCACCATGCATCTTTAATGCACGAACAGTCGCAACAATGACAACTGCATCTGGATTTAAACCAGCCTGACGACACTTGATATCTAAGAACTTTTCAGCTCCTAAATCAGCACCAAATCCTGCTTCAGTAATAGCGTAATCACCAAGTTTCATAGCAAGCTTTGTAGCCATAACTGAGTTACATCCATGAGCGATATTGGCAAATGGACCACCATGTACAAATACTGGAGTATGATCTAAAGTCTGTACAAGGTTAGGTTTGATGGCATCCTTCAATAATAAAGTTACAGCACCAGTTGCATGAATATCACCAACAGTAACTGGTTCACCATCATAATTATAAGCAACAATCATTCTTGCTGCTCTTGCCTTTAAATCTTCAAGAGAAGTAGATAAACATAAGATACCCATGACTTCACTTGCAACACTAATATCAAAACCATCTTCACGAGGAACACCATTTGGTTTACCACCTAAACCAACAACAATATGTCTTAAAGCACGATCGTTTAAGTCAACAACTCTCTTCCATACAATCTGTCTAGTATCAATATTCAAAGGGTTACCCTGCTGAATAGAGTTATCAAGCATTGCCGCAATCAAGTTATTTGCTGAAGTGATGGCATGAATATCACCTGTAAAATGAAGGTTGATATCTTCCATAGGAACAACCTGGGCATATCCTCCACCAGCTGCACCACCTTTAATACCAAAGCAAGGACCTAAACTTGGTTCACGCATTGCAACTACAGATTTCTTGCCTAACTGATGTAATGCCTGTGATAAACCGATCATTGTAGTTGTCTTACCTTCACCTGCAGGTGTTGGGTTGATTGCAGTTACAAGGATTAATTTACCATCCGGATTATTTTCAACTTTCTTGATAGTTTCCAAAGAGATTTTTGCTTTATATTTACCATATAATTCTAAATCATCTTCAGTCAGTCCAATCTTGTCAGCCACATTTTTAATTGGCTCCATGACTGTACTCTGTGCAATTTCTACGTCTGTTAACATTTTTTTGTTTTTCCTCTCTTTCAGGTTATTTTCTTTCAAAACAATTATATACTAATCCGGTACCTGTATGCTTCCATTTTTTAAAAAAAACAAAAAAAGAGCCTACTAAGTCCAGGACGTTGCCCAGACGGTCGGCTCTTCAAGAAATTATACTCCATGTGGTTAATTCCACTTCCGTCAGTCGTATAATACAGTTGTAGTTTATCAAATAACCTATTGTTTGACAAGCACAAATTTGATTAAATAGTGGCATAAGTTTATAATATAAAAACGGAGGTAATGACTATGTTTAAAGAAGTAGATGTAAATACATTTGATTTAAAAATATTCAATAAATTGAATAAGGAATGGGCACTACTTAGTGCAGGTAATAAAGACGCATTTAATACTATGACTATTTCATGGGGCGAGATGGGTACATTATGGAATAAGCCAGTGATGACTTGTTTTGTAAGACCACAGCGTTATACAAAAGAATTTATAGATTCTAATGATCAAATGACTCTTTCATTCTTTAATGGAGAACATATGATAGATTTAACAATACTTGGTAGAGAGTCTGGACGTGATGGAGATAAGATTGCGAAGACTGATTTAACACCTACATTTATTGAAAATCTCCCTACATTTGAAGAGGCAGACATTGTCGTTGTGGGAAAGAAACTCTATGAAGACACTATCAAGCCTGAATGTTTCTTAGATGAAACACTTGTGGATAAGAACTATCCTAATAAAGATTTCCATACAATGTATATCTGTGAAGTTGAAAAAATCTATATGAAATAAGAGAAGCGTTAGTTTGCTTCTCTTTTTAGTTCTTCGTATTCTCTTATTTGATTATATTCTTCGATTGTTTTCTTAATATCATTAAAGATATGTGGGTCAAGTGTCTTCTCTAATTCATCTTCATCCACAAACTTATAATCTGTATGTTCAAATGAAATCTTAACCTGATCATTTGTAGGAATACACAAGAAACCAATACCCACTGTCTGATAGTGTGGTCTAATAGCCGTAAATGTATAAACTGGCTTAATGATTTCAATATCTAATCCTGTTTCTTCCTTTAATTCTCTTACTAACGCCTGGTGAGGATCTTCCCCATATTCTAATCCCCCACCTGGTAATTCCCAATAACCAAGTCCATCTGATGAAGGTCTCACACGTTTTAAGATTAATGTCTTGCCTTCATAAATCACAATACCTTTAACTGTAATATGAAATTGTATGTCCTTATTCTCCATATTCTTTTGCCCCCCTTTTTACTATATTAGCACAACTCTTGAAAGAACGTTACAAAAAGGTGCAGTATCTGTGTTTCAAATAATTTAAAAATTGTATATAATAGTCACTGAGGTGAATAAAATGATTGATTTTAAAGAAGAAGTATTAAAGCATAAAGATGAAATGCTGAAAGATTTAAAGGACTTATGTCTAATCCCTTCAACTCTTGATAAATCTACTGCAAAAGAAAATCAGCCATTTGGTGAAAATAACCGTAAAGCGCTTGATTTAATGCTTTCTATTGGTCAAAGAGATGGATTTGTTACTGATGATTGTGATGGATATGCTGGTTCTATTGATATTGGTGAAGGAGAAGACTGCTTTGGTATTCTTGGACACTTAGATGTTGTACCTACTGAAGGTCAGGAATGGGATTATCCAGAATATGATATGACTCTTGATGGAGATACACTCTATGGTCGTGGTGTTGCTGATGATAAGGGACCTTTAATTGCTGCTTATTATGCTGCTAAGATTGTGAATGAACTTGATTTTGAAAAGAAGATGAAGGTTCGTATCATCTTTGGATGTAATGAAGAAAATGGTTCTCGCTGTATGCATTACTATTTCCAGCATCGTCCATATCCAAAGATGGGATTTACTCCAGATGCTGATTTCCCTGTAGTATATGGTGAAAAAGGTAACTGTCATTTCATCATCAAGGGGAAAACAGATGATGATAAGGTAATTTCTATTCATTCAGGACGTGTAGTGAATATCGTACCAGATCAGGCTAAAGCTGTATTAAAGGGTACTGACTATGAAGAATCATATAATGCATTCTTAAAAGAAAATAACTTCAAGGGTTCTTTAGAAGTTGTAGATGGTAACACACACTTATTCTTAAAAGGTAAGAGTGCCCATGCATCTCAGCCTCAGTTAGGTAATAATGCTGCAAGTAACTTATGTCATTATATTGCAAGTGTGACTGATAATAGCTACGCAAAATTCGTTGATGAATATTTATATAATGATTATTTAGGTGAAAAGTTCAATGTCGCATTTACTGGTGAAATGGGTGCTTTAACTGTTAACCTTGGTATCTTAAATTATGAAAATAATGAAGGTTCATTAACTCTTGATTTACGTCTTCCTCATGACTTAGACAATAATGAACTTGTTAAGAATGTAGGTGAAGCTGTTAATAAATATGGCTTGAGTGAAGAACATGATATCGGTCCTGCATTATATGTAGATCCTAATAGTGAATTAGTTCAGAAGCTTCATGAATCATATGTACAGTTCACAAATGATCATGAACATGGTCCTCAGACTATCGGTGGTGGAACTTATGCAAAAGAAATGCCTAACTGTGTTGCTTTTGGTTGTGAATTCCCTGGTAAAAACCATCATATGCATGAAGAAAATGAATTAATTTCATTAGATGATTTATTAACTGCAGCTGCTATCTACGCTCAGTCTCTCTATAATCTTCTTAAAAAATAGTTGAATTCTATGTGCAACTCAAGTATAATTTGAGTTGCACAAAGTTGCGGCCGTGGTGGAATGGTAGACACGCAAGTTTGAGGGACTTGTGGACGTACGTCTGTGTGAGTTCAAATCTCATCGGCCGCACCATTAATTAAGATGAAGAGGCTGTAACGGGTAAATAACTCATTATAGTTTCATAAAAAGCAAAAGACGGACCGAGGTCCGTCTTTTGTGGT
>NZ_JBEHVX010000058.1:0-15789 GCF_040227455.1 Catenibacterium sp. RTP21428st1_D7_RTP21428_210409
CACTAGAGTTTTGGGGGATTTGAGTTTGGTTATATATTTGTGTCCGCGCAACGAAGGCGCGGGGAAATGGAGGAAATCATGAAAGAGACATATGAATATGTAACGGGTAATGATGGAACTCCTGTTACTACAACAGGTGGTACTTATGCGAAAATGATGCCTCATATTGTCCCATTTGGACCTTCTTTCCCAGGACAGAAAGGTATTGGACATAATCCGAATGAATGGATGACAAGAGAGGATCTCATTACCAATGCAAAGATTTATGCTTTAACACTTTATCAATTATCTAGAAAGGAAACAGAACTATGATTGAAGTATGTTGTGGAAGTTATAAGGATGGCCTACGTGCTTACAAGGGTGGAGCCACACGCATTGAATTAAACAGTGCCCTTTATTTAGGAGGTTTAACACCCTCTGTGGCTTCATTAAAACTCTTAAAAAGAGAAACAACATTGACTATTATTTGTATGGTTAGACCTCGTGGTGCTGGTTTTACTTATGATGAAACAGAATATAAACAGATGTTATTAGAAGCAGAAGACCTATTAGAAAATGGTGCAGATGGTCTCGCTTTTGGTTTCTTAAAGAGTGATCATACAATTGATGTCAAACGTACAAGAGAATTTGTAGAACTTATTCATAAATACAATCGTACGGCTGTATTCCATCGTGCCTTTGACTGCTGTGATGATTTAGATCATGCGATGACTCAATTGGTTGAACTTGGCATTGATCGTGTTTTGACAAGTGGTGGTCAGCCTACTGCAATAGATGGAGCAGATAAGATCAAATCATTACAAGAAAATTATGGTAAGGATATTGAAATTCTTGCAGGAAGTGGTGTGAACTATAATAATGCATCCTCTTTAATGGAACATACAGGTATCTCTCAGGTACATTCTTCTTGTAAGGATTATGAAGAAGATCCTACAACTTCAGGCAAGTCTGTCACTTACAGCTATTATACTGGCACACATGCTAATGATTATGAAAGTGTGGACCAGGAAAATGTCGAAAAACTTGTCAGCAGCCTACAAAACAAATAAAAGATATATTATTACTTTCTTTGCAGTGTTCTTTTCGGCACTCTTACAAACATTTGTTCTTCAGACATTTTTGAATCCTTCTGATCTATTATCAAGTGGTTTTACAGGTGTTGCGATTCTAATTAATCGTATCAGTATGCTTTATGGGTATTCTTTATCTATTTCCACACTTGTGATTGTACTCAATCTACCTGTCGCCATTGTATGTTATAAGACAATCGGTAAGAAGTTTGTTTTCTTTTCTTTCTTACAAGTTATCTTCTTCAGTATTTTCACAAGGGTATTATCTTTTGATCCATTATTTGATGATGTGATCTTGAATGTATGTTTTGGTGGATTTCTTTATGGCTTTGCGATTGCGATTGCCTTAAAAGGTAATGCAAGTACAGCTGGTACTGATTTTATTGCTTTATATGTATCTAATAAAATGAACAAGTCAATCTTTGAATATATATTTGTCTTCAATACCTTGATGCTATGTGTTTTTGGATTTATGTTTGGCTGGGTTCATGCAGGATATTCTATATTATTCCAATTCCTCTCAACTAAAACGATTGATACATTCTATAAGCGATATAAACGTGTGACTTTAGAAATCACTACAATTCATCCTGAAGAATTACGTCAGGCGTATATTGCACAATATCGTCATGGTTTGACTATGCTTCATGGTGAAGGAGGCTATAGCGGTCATCCTCTTACAATGATTCATACTGTCGTGTCAAGCTATGAAGTACAGGATATTGTGGTTTTGATGAAGAGTATTGACTCTCATGTCATTATCAATATATTACCAACAGAAAACTTTGTCGGTGGATTCTATCAAAAACCACTCGATTAACAGGCTTCGGCCTGTTTTTTTGCATGAAAAAACCTCTCATATGAGAGGTTAAATGCTTAATTCTTCTATACTACAAGTGTTTTCTTCTTTGAAGTATTTTTCTGTTTCCGCAATGACTTCTTTTCTAAGTCCAATTAAACCGATGAGGTTAGGAATTGCCATACAGCCATTGACGATATCTGCAAGAATAAAGATAAACTGTAATGACATAAATGGACCAATCGCAATAAGAATAATGAAGATGATCTTATAAATCTTGATAGAACGAATACCTGCAAGATAATACATACATCTTTCACCGTAGTAGTTCCATCCAATAATTGTAGTAAACGCAAAGAAAATCAATCCAATATTTACAATATATTCACCAATAAATGGAATAATAAGTCCTCTATTAAAGGCAAGTGATGTGACTGCAGCTCCTTCTAAACCACTTGTGTTCGCACCAGTGATTAAGATTGCAAGACCTGTCATTGTACAAATGACCATTGTATCAATAAAAGTACCAGTCATAGATACAAGTCCCTGTTCTACACATGAATCAGTCTGTGCAGCAGCTGCGGCAATAGGAGCACTTCCTAAACCACTTTCGTTAGAGAAGATTCCTCTACTAATACCCATCTTCATCGCAACACCCATACCAGCACCAAAGACTGCTTTGATATCAAAAGCTGAAGCAAGTACTATCTTTAATACATGAGGAATCATTGGAAGATGTGTTAATAGAATAAGTACAACACCACTAATATAAAATACACACATAAATGGAATCACTTTTTCAGCAACTGCCGCAATTCTATGAATTCCACCAATTGTGATAAAACCAACAAGAAGAGTAAGAATAATCGCACTGATCCAATAAGGTACATGGAAAGAAAGATGCAATGCATCAGAAATAGATCTTACCTGAGTGAATGTACCAATACCTAAATAAGCAACAGCTACACCAAAGAATGCAAATAGAGTTGCGAGAAACTTATTGTGTAAACCTTTTTCAATATAGTACATCGGACCACCGGCAATCTGTCCATTTTCATCCTTTGTACGATACTTGATAGCGAGTACCCCTTCAGCATATTTAGTAGCCATTCCAAAGAAAGCAGAAATCCACATCCAGAATAATGCGCCAGGACCACCTGCAGAAATCGCAGTTGCTACCCCTACAATATTACCTGTTCCAATCGTAGAACTTAAGGCAGTACACAATGCTTGGAAACTAGAAACGTCTCCTTCATGATTTTCATTCTTCTTGAAAATCAAAGAGAAAGCTTTCTTTAATCTTACAAACTGAATAAACTTTAAATGAGTAGTGAAATAAATACCTGTTCCTAGTAGTAACAGGATAAGGGGCATACCCCATACGAGATTGTTGACTTGAGTCAAAAATTTGGTCATAAAAAAACTCCTTCTAATAAATTAGACGGAATTAATAGTGAAAAGTATAAGTCACTGTCCTTTTACCTGAGAGTGTTACTCCTTCGGTGCTCATTATGAGTCTCTCCAGTGATTCGTCCAATAGCGATCCTTTTACCTGAAATCTTCCATCCTTCGGTGTTCTTACAAAGAATCTCTTTCGCTACTATCATCCGTTCTTTTACAAGAAAATATTATAAACAGAGATTATTATAAATTCAATGTTTTTTTATTATAACTCTTTTTGTATAATAAGAAAAAGGGGAATGAATTTATGAATATCATATGTTATGGGGATTCTAATACTTATGGATTTAACCCTCTTGATGGGGGACGTTATGAAACAAACTGAGTGGATATAGTAAGGGAGAATTATAAAGATGATTTTGTAGTCAATGCAGGACTTAATGGCAGACTTGCGGAACCTAAACAATTCTTATATGATGTTACCTTACGTCAATATGCACCTATTGGATTATTAGTTATTATGCTAGGGACAAATAATGTAGACCACTTAGAACCTGTAGAACATATTACAGTAGGTCTTCATGTGATGTTAAGACGTGCCCTGTCTAAAGCAGAACATATATTACTTCTTGCACCGCCATACTTAAGAATTGATGAAGAAAGATATCAAAGAAGTAAAGAACTCAATAAGAAGTTAAAAGTACTTGCAGATAGCTTTCATGCAGATTTTATTGATGTAGAAGAAGTAGTAAGTGAACTTGCATTTGATGGTATTCATCTTACACAAAAGGGACATGAACAGCTAGGAAAAACAATTGTAGACTTTATAAAGAAATCCTTATAATGGATTTTTTTGTATGCTCAAAAGTGCTATACTTCGACACTAGGGGGATTAAGATATGACAAAGAATATGACAGAAGGACATCCATTAAAACTCATTATGATGTTCGCATTTCCTTTATTATTGGGTAATATATTCCAGCAGACTTATAATATTGTGGATACTGCAATAGTAGGTCAGACACTTGGTGCCAATGCACTTGCGGCAGTAGGCTCTACTACTAGTGTACAATTTTTAGTATTGGGATTTTGTATTGGTATATGCTGTGGGTTTGGTATACCTATTGCCCAGTCATTTGGTGGAAATAACTTATCTAAGATGCGTGATTTTATTTATCATAGTATCATTCTAACAATTATTATTGGCGCAATATTAACTGTAGGATGCTGTTTATTATGTATGACAATTATTCATATATTACAAATACCAGCTGAGATTGCATCACGTTCTTATATATATTTATTAATAATATTCATAGGCTTACCATGTACATTACTCTATAATCTATGTTCAAGTATATTACGTGCTGTAGGAGATAGTCGCACACCATTCTTATTTCTTGCTTTTTCTGCTTGTCTCAATATTGTGTTAGATTTATTTTGTATTATTATTTTAAAACTCGATGTCGCAGGGGCAGCCCTTGCGACAATTGTGTCACAAGGTATCAGTGGCATCTTATGTCTTATAGTCATTAAGAAACGTTTTACAGTATTACATATAGAAAAAGAAAATAAAGTAATAAAGTCATCCATCGTTAAGAATTTACTTGGGATGGGACTTCCAATGGGATTACAGTACTCTATTACTGCGATTGGCTCTATGGTCATGCAGGGTGCCAATAACTTTTTAGGCGCAACTTATATGTCTGCTTTTGCGGCGGCAGCTAAAATCAAACAGCTTGCCATCTGTCCATTTGATGCATTGGCCACAGCTGCTTCAACTTTCGCAAGTCAGAACTATGGCGCAAAGAAATATGATCGTATCAAAAAAGGAGTCATACAAACTGTTGTTGTAGGTATTATCTATGGCGTGATTGTAGGAATCTTATTGATTCTATTTGGTAGAATATTCTCAATGTTGTTTATTTCATCAAAATATAGTGCTGTCCTTGATGCATCCGCAAAATATATTACCTATATGGGATATTTCTATTGGGTTCTTTCAATTCTCAATGTATGCCGCCAGACAACTCAGGGGATTGGTTATTCTGGACTTGCAATATTCTCTGGTGTCATTGAAATGATTGCAAGATGTTTTGTATCGTTGGTATTTGTACCAATTGCTGGTTATACCGCAATTTGTTGTGCAGACCAGACAGCCTGGATTGTTGCAGCACTCTATTGTGTATTCACTTTTAGTTATTGTTTTAAAAAGATTCAAGAAGAATGACGATATTCAAGAGGTGTCATATGATACCTCTTTTTAAACTGTGTATTAAAATAGCTAGGACGACTAAAGCCACACATTTTTGAAATAGATACAATAGAATAATCTTTAGATAATAACTCAGTACTATGCACTAAACGTAATTCATTCAAATAAACTATAGGAGAAGTATGAAGATATTGAGAAAAAATACTACAGCATCTTGAACGACAAATAGAAACCGCATCTGCCATATCCTGGATGGTGATCTTCTGAGAAAGATGATCTCTCAAATAATGAATCATTTCTAACATCTTATCATAATCGTCTAGTGGTTTACTTTCTGGAAGAATTGTACTAGCTAAATGGACAAGCTCTGATGCAGAAGATAGAATTAAAAAGGGACTCATTTCTGGAATATTAAGTAAACCATATAGCTTAGTGATGAGTGCATGAATTGTATGATCATGGATAACTATATAAGGGGCATGTTCATGATTAAAGAATGAATCAAAATAACTTAAAAGTGATTCATGCATACTAAAAGTTTCTCTTTCGATAGAGACAGTCATTAAATGGGCTGTAGAAGAAAGTCTTGCATGAATAATATGAGTATTAATCATAAAGGCTTCGCCTTTATGAATAGTAATTGATTCTCCATTAATTAAATAGGATACTTCTCCATGAAGACAATAAATGAACTCTAAAGAATCGTGATCATGGTAAATCATATCATTTTCTGTATTTTCAATATGCTGGGTATGAATGGGAAACATGATAAAACTCCTTATAAACGATAGTGATATTATTATAAGTATAAAATAGATATTAATCAATAAAATTATACGATAATGATATAAAAGAAAGAAAATGCAATGATTATCAAGTGAAGTTGATACACATTAATAAATGTAAACGGTGACACTTCATAAAAACAGACTTCTAAATATACAATAATGATATGAATAGAAAATAAGAATGAATTATAGTTCTATATAATATACGATAATGATGTGTTTGTGTAGAATGTTAAGAATATGTTATAATTTTGTTCGAGGAGCTGATAGGATGAAAGAAGAATTATTTGATGATTTAATATTAGAAAGAGGTTATGAATATGCCCAGGAAGGGGCAGTGGATCATGTACGTAAAGTAGGAGAAGTAATCTATGCCACTGTTCGTGGGACAGAGGATTATCATGTAAAAATAGATGATAATGATATGTTCTGTGATTGTCCTTATGCTAAAGAGGGAGCGCATTGTAAGCATATGGCTGCTGTTTTGTATTATTTAGATAGTCATCCTGTTTATGATGAACATACAATTATTGATGCATTAAGTGAGAAGCAGGCTAAACAACTATTAAAGAAAATATTAAAAGATCATCCAGAATATTTAGATCAACTACCACAGGTAGAAAAGAAAGTAGAAAACAAAGAAAGTGTGGAAGAGGCTTTTAGAAATCATCCTGACAAGAAATCAGCTCGTGGTTATATTGTGAAATGTATGGATGATTATATGGATATAGATATACTTATTCATACATTTAAAAACTATTTGGAAGATAAGATCGTATCCAAATATTTGATTGATTACTATAGTACACTTGATATTAAAAAAGCGATTTCATTTGTGAAATCATTAAAGACAGATAAGCCTTCTATTAAAAAGATGTATCAATCTTATTTGAAGGACTTATATTTAAAAGATAATGATAGAGAATCTTATTTAGATATTTTATGGAAACTTGTGAAAGAGGATGGACAGATAGATTTCTATCGTGAATTAAAAAGACAATATACAAAAGAGGAATGGATTCCATTAAGAGAAGATCTTCTTAATAGTCTTCCACCTCGTGCAAGACTTGATAAGATTTATTTAGAAGAAGGTATGTATGATCAGTTATTGAATCTTGTCATTCAAACACCTGGCTTATATATTCTAGAAGAGTATTATCGTGATTTATTGAATTATCCTGAACAGCTATTAAATAAGTATTTAGAGGAACTTAAACCTCTTGTAGGTAAACAGGATATCACTCATTATCTCAAAGAAATAGAAGAGATTCCTGGAGGCGTGCAGTTTATTTCTTTAAATCAATTGAGAAAATAAGGCATTTTAAGCGTATAAAAAGAGTAGGGAGATATAATCTCTCTACTCTCTTAATTTTTCTAATCCCATGATAAAGAAACTGATGATTAATAACAAGCTTGATACCCAGATAACATGAATAGATTTTCCTTGGGAAAATAAACCACCAAATCCTGCACCAAGTCCAAAAAAGAAAATAATTCCATAATAATAGAATGCACGTCTAAGAGATGCTTTATTATGTGTTTCTGTATAGTCAGCTAAAGCACTTGTTCCATTACGAATATTTCCAATACACATTGTAGATGCATAAGAATAACCACTTACTTTTCTAAATGTCTGTACTTGTAGCGCACAAGAGAATGAGACAAGAATAGTCGCTAAGCTATCTAAATGATGGGGAATAAGTCCAACAAAGAATAGAATCACTATTTCTAATACAAGTATACCCTGTCTCCAATGCATCTTTTGGGCATATTTAAAGCGAGAATGCACAATGTCCGCAATAAATATTCCTAATGCAAAGGCGGTTAAAGGTAACAAATACTTTAAGGCAATCATCCATTCTCCACTCATGATATGATTACTTAATAATACGACGTTACCTGTCTGGGCATTAGAATAAACACCACCACGTGCAAAATAAGTATAAGCATCCTGAAAGCCACCAGACATGGCAAGGAAGATACTATTTATAAAAGCTTCAGACATCTGTCTTTCACGTAAAAACCATTGAATAAGTTTGTCTTTCATAACATACTCCGTTGTAAATTTAAATCAAATGCATTATACTGAATGAACAGAAATATGTAAAAAGTATTTTTGATATACTGATGATATGATTATTATATGGGAGGAAACTTATGGCAAACTATGATTATTACAGAATATTCTACTATGTAGCACAATACCAGAGCTTCACAAAGGCAGCAGAGATGTTAAGAAACAACCAGCCTAATATCACCCGTTATATCAATAACTTAGAAAGTGAACTAGGCTGTAAACTTTTTATTCGTTCTAATAGAGGTGTTAAATTAACACCTGAGGGAGAAAACTTATTTGAACATGTTGCCATTGCTCAGGAACATTTAAGACTTGGAGAAAGTGAACTACAGAAAGAAAAAGAATTAAATAGTGGTTTAATTACTTTAGGTGTCAGTGAGAATGCATTACGTATATTCCTTCTTGATCATCTAGAACGTTTCCATGAACAATACCCACATGTTCGCCTGCGTATCACTAACCATACTACACCAGAAGCATTAGAATCATTAAGAAATGATTTATGTGACTTTTCTGTTGTTACAACACCAATAGACTTACCACATTTATTACAGGTCTTGGTACTCGATCATTTTGAAGATATTCTCATTTGTGGGAAGAAGTATAAGGAACTCTCATTAAAACGTCATTCTTTAGATGAATTCAAAGACACACCTTTTATATCTCTTACAAGTCAGACAGGAACAAGAAACTTCTATAATCAATATTTCTTAGACAATGGTGTTTCTTTCCATCCTGATATTGAAGTCTCTACTACAGATCAGATTATCCCTCTTATTATTCATAATTTAGGTATAGCATTCTATCCTAGAAAGCTAGCCCAGCCATACTTAGATAAAGGAGAAGTCTATGAAATCCCGTTGATTCAATCATTACCACATCGTAAGGTTTGCTTAGTGAAGGATCCTAATAAATCACAAAGCATTGCCTCTAGTAAATTGATTGAATCACTTATACATCGTTAAGGAGAAAAATTATGCCGCTGCTTATATTTATGATAGGTGCTTGTTTTGGCAGTTTTATATCTTGTATGTCACATCGTTATATGACTCATGAATCAATACTTGGAAGAAGTCATTGTGATTATTGTGGACATACATTACATGTATTAGATTTAATTCCAGTCTTATCTTATATATTACTTAAAGGGCAATGTCGTTATTGTCGTCATAAACTCAATAAGAGTCTGCTTGTTCATGAACTAATAGCAGGCTTTTTATTTGTCTTATTTTATATTCATGATGGATTAAGTATTCTTTATTTATCTCATATCGCATCTCTTACATGCTTTTATATTATCTCTATTATAGACTTACATCTCTATGAAATACCTGATATATATCTTCTTATTAGTTTATTATCTAGCTTTAAGATTATATATCTCAAAGAATCTCTTCTATTTGTATTGTTTCTTATACTATTTGTTTATCTTTTTTATAAGATAACTGGAAAAGAAGGACTTGGTGGGGGAGATGTTAAGATGTTAGGTGTCTGCAGTCTTTCTTTAGGTATTTATCAAACGTTAAGTATCTTATCTATTGCTTGTTTCTTAGGAATCATCTTCTCTTTTATAAACCAAAAGAAGATGATTCCTTTTGGTCCTTTTATTGCACTTGGATGGTTAACTATATCTTTATTTGACAGTTTCTTCATCCTGTAATACTATTTTTGTCATAGGAGGTGTTTTTATGGCGTCACTTTTTGAAGAAACCTTTAATGAACCTCTTCCATCAAGACTAAGACCTGATAATCTAGATGAATTTGTTGGGCAGACTCATCTAGTAGGAAAAGGAAAAATACTTAGAAGACTTATAGAAACAGATTCTATTTCTTCAATGATCTTCTGGGGACCACCAGGAGTAGGTAAAACAACACTCGCAAGAATAATTGCTTCTCATACACATTCTTCTTTTATTGATTTCTCAGCTGTGACTAGTGGTATTAAAGAAATAAGAGAAGTGATGAAACAGGCAGAAAATAATCGTGTCTTTGGTGAAAAGACAATTCTATTTGTGGATGAAATACATCGTTTCAATAAATCCCAGCAGGATGCTTTTTTGCCTTTTGTAGAAAAAGGAAGCATTATACTTATAGGTGCGACAACTGAAAACCCATCATTTGAAATCAATGGAGCTCTTTTATCACGTTGTAAGGTATTTGTCCTCAATGCACTTGAAGAAGAGGATATTGTTTCATTACTCAAACATGCCATTTCTAGTCCAAAGGGATTTGGAAATTTAAATATTGATATATCTGATGATTGTTTACACCTTATTGCATCTTTTAGTAATGGTGATGCAAGAAATGCGTTATCTACTTTAGAAATGGTTATTAATAATAGCGATGAGAAGGATGGCATCATCCATGTTACTAAGACCATCATTGAACAATGTACACAAAAGAAATCTCTTTTATATGATAAAAAGGGTGAGGAACATTATAATCTCATTAGTGCCTTACATAAATCTATGCGTAATTCAGATCCAGATGCAGCTATATATTGGCTTGCTAGAATGTTGGAGGCAGGAGAAGATCCTCTTTATGTCGCAAGAAGAGTGATTCGTTTTGCGAGTGAAGATATTGGTTTAGCAGATCCCCGTGCCTTATCTATTGCGAATGATGCCTATACAAGCTGTCATTATATTGGTATGCCTGAATGTTCAGTCATATTAACACAGGCTGTTGTTTATATGTCCATGGCACCTAAATCTAATGCCTTATATATGGCTTATGAAACAGCTAAAAAAGATGCCTTAAAAGAATTATCTGAACCTGTGCCATTAGTTATTCGTAATGCGCCTACAAAACTTATGAAGGAACTACATTATGGTGATGGCTATCAATATGCTCATGATACTAAAGAGAAGATTACGAATATGCAATGTTTACCTGATTCATTAAAAGACAGGGAATACTATCTTCCAGGCACTCAAGGTGCAGAGAAACAATATAAGAATAGATTAAATGAAATCAAGAAATGGAGAAAAGAAAATCAATGAGTTATTGTGTAAAATGTGGTCATGAACTAATTGAAAAAGAAAATGGAATAGATGGGATGGTACCTTATTGTCCAAACTGTCATGAATTTAGATTTCCAATGTTTAATAGTGCAGTCAGTGCTTTGGTACTTAATCCCAAAAAAGATAAAATCCTTCTCATCCAACAATATGGACATAAAGATAATATCTTAATAGCTGGATATGTCACAAAAGGAGAAAATGCGAAGCAGGCTCTTTTTAGAGAAGTCAAAGAAGAAACAGGTCTTACTATTTCTTCCTATGAATTCAATGACAATGAATACTATGCTCGTACTAATACATATATTAATAACTATATCGTTGTTGTAGAAGATGAATCATTCCACTGCAATGAAGAAGTAGATTATGCAAAATGGTATGATCTAAAAGATGCAATGAATATCATTAAGCCTGATTCTTTAGCACAGGAATTACTGAGAAGATATCTCTATAAGAGAGAACACAATCTTGTTTTCACAAGATAAAAGACGACTATTTGAAGTAGTCGTCTAGTAAGTCATTTTTAATTGTGAATGTAGGGTTTCCCATATAACCGGGAGCTACTTCAAATTGATCAAAGCAGATGACAAGTTCGCCTTGTTTATTAATATAGTAGCTTTGATTCTTCGAAATACCTTTAAAACGAGGATTATCATTCTTTTGACACCAATATACTTTATTGGTGTCTTTTTTCATTTCTGCTTTCATTTGTATAAGTATCTCTTTAGAAATCACTTTTTTATAGTCACTATTCTTAAAATAAGCAGAAAGAGGGATACTCTTTCCTGTGGATTTGTTGATTGTATAATAAACGTTCTTTGTGTAACTATCTGCATGTGCTTTATTTAGCTCTAATTTAAGAGTAAATAACTGGTCTGTATTATAGACAATCTCATGATTAATAGAATAGTAACTTCCGCTTTTTTCCTCTTTTGAAATAAAATTCTTAATGGTAGATGCCATCTTATGATTCACTACATCAAGCGCTTCCTGTTTATTATTATCTGCAGTTGTAATCCATGGGACATGGGACTTATTGACATCTACAGTAAATAGGTTAGACAGAGTGAGTCTATTTGGTGTATTGGTATCTTTATTGAGTTGATGATTGATCAGTATAAGTATAGCTACAAGGACAATAAAAGAAAGTCCTATCTTTTTCCAAAATGTTAGTTTATGCATAGTATCACCTAACTCACATTATACACAAAAAAACTGTTCTTGCGAACAGTTTACTCACCAAATGAGATACCAACAAGCTTTGCGCTTTGTACGATTTCTCCTTCAGTATCTACATATTTTAATTTTCCTGCAGTAGCTTCTAATGGAATATGTGTAACATGATTTCCTTGTAATACAACATATTCACCATAATGTTTCTTGATGATGAGTCTTGCACCTTCAACGCCAAAACGTGTAGAGATTTCACGATCATAACTATTAGGATTACCACCACGCTGTGCATGACCAATACATGATACACGAATCTCGGCATCAATTTCCTGACTTAATTCATCAGCTACTTCATAAGCTACAGAACGACCATTTCTTGCAAGTACTTTTGCTTTATAGTCTTTTCTTTTCATTAGTGCATCTGCTTCAGAAATAGCCCCTTCAGCACAGGCAATAATTGCATAGTTCTTTTCGTTCTTTAATGTTTCTTTAACCTTTTTCGCAACAACTTTAATATCATATGGAATCTCAGGTAAGAGGATAACATCAGCGCCTGCTGCAATACCGGCAGATAAACAGATATGTCCTACCTTATGACCCATAACTTCAATCACAAAGACACGGCTATGACTTGCGGCTGTTGTCTTGATTTCATCTAAGTAACGTGTCGCAATGGCTGTGGCAGAAGAATAACCAAATGTATAATCTGTACCCCAGGCATCATTATCAATAGTCTTAGGTAATGCAATTACATTTAGTCCTTCCTGTGATAACATATTAGCACTTTTAATAGAACCATTACCACCAAGTACAACTAAGCAGTCCAATTCAAGTTTCTTATAAGTATTCTTCATCGCTTTGACTTTATCAAAACCATTTTCAATAATACGCATACGTTTGAAAGGACATCTTGAATTTCCAAGAATTGAACCACCTACGTTTAAAATATCATAAAAATCTTTAGGCTTCATTTTTTTGTATTTTTCATACATTAATCCTTTATAACCATCAATAAAGCCTATGATTTCAACATCTTTCACATTTCTATAAAGAGTTAATGCCAACCCACGCATAGTTGCATTAAGGGCTTGACAGTCTCCTCCGCTTGTTAAAATACCAACGCGCATATTATACCTCCCTTATACTTTTTTCTTAAAGAAGTATTCCTGACTATTGATCTTCTCTTGTTTATTCTTTACACGTTTATATGTACCATCATTTAATAAACGTGATGCTTTCACATTATCATGAAGCATAATATCAAACATATTAAGAATAGTCTTCTTAATACGAGGATCATGAATTGGTGCACCCACTTCTACACGTCTTTCTAAGTTACGTGTCATTAAGTCTGCAGAAGAAATATAGACATCTGGATCCTTGTCACCAAAGATATAAATACGAGAATGTTCCAAATAACGTCCAACAATAGATATAACTTGAATATTTTCTGTATAACCCTTAATACCAGGAATAATACAACAGATACCTCTTACGATTAATTGAATCTTAACACCAGCCTGACTTGCTTCTACAAGCTTTTCAATCATTTTCTTACTTGTCACTGCATTACATTTAAATCCTACATAAGCAGGTTTACCAGCCTTTGCAAGTTTAATTTGTTCATCAATCTTTTCAAAGATTCTTGAAATCATACAATGTGGTGCAACTAATAATATATTCGCATTATGATCTGTTTCACCTAAACATAAATGAGTAAAGAGTTCATTGGCTTCTTCACCAAAAGCATGTTTTGAAGTCATTAAACAGAAATCTGTATAAAGTTTAGAAGTCTTTTCGTTATAGTTGCCAGTACCAATCTGAGTCAAATACTTGATACCTTCATCCGTACGATAAGTGACAAGACATAATTTAGAGTGTACTTTTAATTCACTTAAACCATAAATAACATGACATCCAGCACTCTCTAACTGTTTAGACCAGGCAATATTGTTTTCTTCATCAAAACGTGCACGAAGTTCTACTAGGACTGTCACATCCTTACCATTTTCTGCAGCACGAATTAAACTTTTAACAACCTTAGAATTCTTAGCCACACGATAAAGAGTCATCTTAATACTGATTACCTGTGGATCACGACTTGCTTCATCTAAGAATCTTAAGAATGGTGCCATAGATTCAAATGGATAAGAAAGTAATATATCATGCTTTAATACCTGTTTAATCATTGGTACAGTATTTTCTACAAGAGGTGAATTACGTGCTTCAAGTCTCTTATAGAATAGTTCTGGATGACGTGATTTTAAATAATCCTGTAAAGTAAATACAAATGAGAACTCTAATGGACTCTCTACTTCAAAGACCTGACCACTAGAAAGATCTAAGAAATGTTTCAACATATCTACTTCAATCTCTTCTAGACCTGGAGACATCTCCATTCTTAAAGGTGCAAGTTTTCTTCTTTGTTTAATAAGAGTTTCCATCATTTCACGATAATCTTCATGTTCCTGTAAAGAATAATCATCCTCTTCAATATCAGCACTTCTTATAATACGAATTATAGAAGCATTCTTTACTGTTTGTCCATGAAAAATCATAGGAAGATTTTTTTTCACAATTTCTTCTGCCAAAATAAATTTACCAGGCTTACTAGGTAAGGCAATTAATCTTTCATCAAAAGCAGCAGAGCATGAAACAATACCCAGCTTTCTCTTACCCTTTTTACTTTCTAATTGTGTCACAATATAGAGTTCACCATTATTAAGGAAAGGGAATGGCTGTCTTTTAGAAACAACCTGTGGTGATACAAGTGGAAGCATTTCCTGAGTGAAATAATGTTCGAGAAATTTTTTATCTTCTTTATCTTTAATATCATCATAACCTACAATCTCTGCACCATATTCTTTCATCTTTTCAAGATTTGATGCATAGATCTTATCTCTCTTCTTATATAAATATTTCACCTTTCTTTCACAGGCTTTAATCTGTTCAGATGATGTCATATTTGTCTTATTTTCTTTTAAAGCAGGATAAAACAAGGCCTGATCAAATAAGAATCCCATACGTACTCTAAAGAATTCATCTAGGTTCGTTTGAAAAATTGAAATAAAAGTCAGACGCTCACCTAACGGCACGTTTTCATCTTTGGCCTGCATAAGAACACGGTCATTAAACTTTAACCAAGATAATTCTCGGTTATCTTTATATATATTCATAATTTCCTCCATTTCCCCGCGCCTTCGTTGCGCGGACACAAATATATAACCAAACTCAAATCCCCCAAAACT